>JANNPJ010000581.1:0-7983 GCA_031400005.1 Kineosporiaceae bacterium
CGTGCCCAAACTGACACTTCACCCAGAGGTGCCACACCGCGCATGATCACGGCGGGGTGGGCTCCTGGGCTGTCGATGACCGCGAAAACTTCGTCTGCGCATCACCGATTTAGCCTTAGGGATCATGGAAAACGGTGGGCCAGCATCAGCTTGGTTCGCCCTGCGAGTTCCCGTCATCCCCTCGTGCGGTTCACGGCCGGGGCCGACCGGCAGTCAGCTCCGGGTAAACCGGCGAACCGGTCTTAATGATCTTGGTTTCACCGGCTTAAGCGGAGCAGACCTACGTGGCCGGTCCAGAGGTGTCGCAGCACGATCACGGGAAGTTCGACGAGGCCTACCGGCTACGGCGTGCTGCCGAACCCACCCGACTTCGGCAGCTGCAGCTCGTTCGGGCTGAGTTCCTCGACGTTCACGTCCTTGAAAGTGACCACTTTCACCGCCTTGACGAATCGAGCTGGGCGGTAGACGTCCCACACCCAGGCGTCACTCATCACCACCTCGAAGTATACCTCGCCGTCAGCGGACCTGACCTGCAGGTCAACCTGGTTGGCGAGGTAGAACCGCCGTTCGGTCTCTACGACGTAACTGAAGAGACCCACGACGTCGCGGTACTCGCGATAGAGCTGCAGCTCCATCTCGGTCTCGTAGTTCTCGAGATCTTCGGCGCTCATGCCTTCCAGGGACTCCTGTTAATAAGTGAGGACGGGTTCGCCCTCCCCCATGATGGCGCAGAGTATGCCCGCATCTCGACGGATGGGCAGATCTCGGTGCCGCGAGCCGCTCTCGGGTTGATCATCCGTGGAGTGCCCGGCCGAGGACGATCCCCAGCGTGGCCATCCCCAGACCGCCGAAGACCGAGCAGGCGACGTTACCGATTGCTCGGAGGGCAAGGCCCGCACGAACCAGGTCGATCGTCTCGTACCCAAATGTGCTGTAGGTGGTGAACGCACCGCACCAGCCGGTGCCGGCCGCCGCCAGCACCAGCTCCGAACTCCACGAGCCGGCCGAATTCGCCGAACCTCCTGCGGACCACCCCAGAAGGACGCCGAGAACGGCGGAACCGAGCAGGTTGATCAGCAGCGTGCCCCAGGGGAACCGCTGGCCGTGGCGGGCCTGGACAGCACGGTCAAGCAGGTACCGGCATGGCGCACCGATCGCGGCCCCGCCGGCCACTGCCGCCAGGATCAGCATCGGTCCGGCTCCCCTGCGGAACCTGCCACCGACTCCGCCCCAGGACCGGCCCCAGGACCGGCCACTAGGGCGGTTCCGATCACCATTCCGGCCACCGTTGCAGCCAGGGCGGCGAACAGCGTCAGCGCTCCGTAGCTGAGGGCCAGCTCCGGGCGGCCGACGTCGATCAGCCGATAGAGGTCGGTGCTGTAGGTCGAGAACGTGGTGAAACCGCCAAGGACGCCGACGCCGAGAAAGGGCCGCACCAGGGGATGCGGCCCGCCAAGCCGACCGGAAACTGCAGGCCGACCAGGCACAGCAGGCCGACCAGGCACAGCAGACCGATCGACAACGGCCATCAGGACGCCGATTCCGAAGCCGCCGATCACGTTGACCAGAACCGTCGCCCAGGGCAAGGACTGACCGTCGTGCGGGATCAAAATGCCGACGCTGTAACGCAATACGGCACCGATCGCGCCGCCAACGGCAATCACGGCGAGCACCCACCGACCGTAGTCGGACAGTTCCCGACGTGGACGCGGGCGGGGCAGAACGAGGCCGGACCCGTCGTCCATCGTCACCGGACCGGAAGGCGTCCGTCAGTCAGATCGAGGGTGCCGGTGAAATCGCTGGCCTCCACGAGCTGATCGATGTCCAGCTCATCGCCGAGTTGATCAGCGTCAAATTCATCGACGTCCAGCTGATCGACATCCAGTTGATCGACCTGCGACTCAGCATCGGCCGACTCGGCAGCAGCCGACTCAACAGCGGCCGATTGGGAGGCAGCAGACTGGGAGGCAGCCGACCGGGAGGGAGCGAACTCCTGCCCTGCACCGTCGGTGAGATCGAGCTCGATCGCGCCGGGGAACTGTGCCGGATCCGGCTCGCTGCCCACACCCGGGAGGTTCCAGGACAGCCGGTGCAGATCGCTCGGGCCCAGCCGGCGCAGCGCCGAAATGTGCTCCGGCGCCGAGTAACCCTTGTTCAGCTCCCAGCCGTACCCGGGGTGCCGTTGCGCCAGCTCAACCATGATTGCATCGCGCTCGACCTTTGCCAGCACGCTGGCCGCCGCCACCGCCGCACACCGCATATCGGCCTTGACCTGGGTCACCACCGTGCCTGGCACGATCTCCGCCCGCACCTCGCTCAGCCCGGGGCCGACCGCCGGGCCGAAGGAGAACGGCTCGAGGACGACGTCCAGCTCGAACAACGCCGGCTCGTCCCGGATCGGCAGCGGCACCGGGATACTCAGCCAGTTGTGCGACCCATCCAGCAAGGCACAGTCCGGCCGGACCGGCAGCGACCCCAGCGCCCGGCACGCGGCCAACCGCAACGCCGCGATGATCCCGATCCGGTCGATTTCCTGCGCGCTGGCGTGGCCGACCGCATACATCGGCGCCCATCTGCGCAGTCGTGGAGCGATCGCCTTCCGGGCTTCCGGCGTCAACAGTTTGGAGTCCCGGACACCAGCCGGCGCGGACGGCGTATCCGCGTCCACCACTACCACGCCGACCGTGACCGGACCGGCCAGCGCACCGCGGCCGACCTCGTCGATCGCGGCGACCATCCGATGCCCGGCGCGCAGCAGCCGACGTTCTTCGCGCAGCGAGGGAGCCTTGCTTTTGGTTCGCGAAGGCACCACCGTGCCGTCGCCTTCGCCCACTCTCACGGGATGGCCTCGGCGTACGGCGGATCAGGCAGGGTGCCGATCCGATTCAGCGGCCAGACCGTGACGAAAGCCTTTCCGACGACGTCCGAGAGCGGAATCGTGCCACCGAAGGAATCCTGGTGGACTCGGGAGTCCGCCGAATCGCCTCGGTGATCGCCCATCACCCAGAGCCGACCGGCCTGAACGGTGATCGAGAACGGATCCGCACTCGGCGCATCCCCGGGAAAGAGGTACGGCTCGTCGATCGGTTTTCCATTCACGGTCACCCGGCCCTTGCCGTCGCAGCAGGCCACCTTGTCCCCGGGCAACCCGATCACTCGCTTGATCAGATGCTCATCGGAGTCGGCCGGCAACAGCCCGACAAACATCAAGCCGGAGCGAATCCCATCCCGGATCGCCCCTTCGGATTGATGAGTCGTCGACGTCAGCCACTTCCCGGAGTCCGAGAACACCACGATGTCACCGCGTTTGAGCTCGAACGGGCCCGGCGTCAGCTTGCTCACCAGCACCCGGTCGCCGACCAGGAGAGTGTTCTCCATCGACTCCGAGGGGATGAAGAACGCCTGCACCAGAAACGTCTTGATCAGCAGCGACAGGCCAAGCGCGATCACCAGAACCAGAGCGATCTCGCGCACCGCCGCGAAGAAGGTAGCTGCTGGACTGCGCTTTGCCTTCGCCGACTGCCCGGCGTCCGACGCGCCCTGCCCGTGACCGTCCTCAGCGCCCCGACCGTGCTCAGCGTCGTGACCGTGCTCACCCTCGGGTCCCTGATCCTGTGCTTGGGCACGGTTCGGCTCGGACCGGCCATCGCCGGACGCATGCGTAGGAGCCTCGGTCATGGGGTGGAAACCTCCGCGAAGGTGGACGTGGGGTTGTGCAGCAGGGTGGCTCGATCCAGCGGCCAGACAGTGGCGAAGGCCCGACCGACGACGTCCTCGATCGGCACCATCCCCTGGTCCAGTGCGGGGTGGTAGCGGGAGTCCTCGGAATCGGATCGGTGATCGCCCATCATCCAGAGCTTGCCTGCCGGGATCGTCACCGAAAAGGCGATATCGCTCGGTTTGTCGCCAGTGAACACGTAGGGCTCCTCGATCGGTGTCCCGTTGACCGTCAACCGGGACTTCTCGTCGCAGCACACCACCCGGTCGCCGGGCAGCCCGATCAGCCGCTTGATCACGTGCTCGCTCGATTCGGCCGGCAGCACCCCGACGAACGTCAGGGCGGACCGGATCCTGTCTCGGATCGCTCCCTTCGGTGCTCGGGCCTCCACCGGCAACCAGCCACCGGGATCGGCGAACACCAGGACGTCGCCGCGACGCAGATCGAACGGGCCTGGCGTCAATTTGCTGACGACGACCCGATCACCGCGAATCAGCGTGTTCTCCATCGAGCCCGAGGGGATGAAGAACGCCTGCACCAGGAACGTCTTGATCAGCAAGGACAGGCCGAGCGCGAGCATCATCACGAGAACAAACTCGCGC
This sequence comes from Kineosporiaceae bacterium, assembly GCA_031400005.1. Classification (GTDB taxonomy): domain Bacteria; phylum Actinomycetota; class Actinomycetes; order Actinomycetales; family Kineosporiaceae; genus JANNPJ01. Next base: position 4,321 of record JANNPJ010000581.1, read on the forward strand.
ACCGTCCGGAACACCCGCCCGACCGGTCCGCGACCCTCTCCGCCATCGGGGCCCGAGGTTCGGTTGAGCTGTGGTGAATCCCCGGCCGGGAGCAGTTGCGCCTCGGTCACTGCACTCCCTCGGTACTACTGATCGAACCGGTCACGGAGCCGGCACCTTGACAAAAGTAGCTGATGGGATCCGCAGCAAACTCGCCCGGTCCAGCGGCCATACCGTGGCGAAGGACCGACCGACGACGTCCTCGATCGGCACGCTGCCCCCGCTGGAATCATCCGAATGGGCGCGGGAGTCCTGCGAAACCAAGCGATGATCGCCCATCACCCAGATGTGGTCGGCAGGAACCGTGATCGAGAACTTCATCTCGCTCGGCCGGTCGTCGCCGTAGACGTACGGCTCGTCAATCGACACCCCGTTGACCGTCAGCCGGTCGTCGACGTCGCAACAGACCACTTTGTCCCCAGGCAGTCCGATCAGACGCTTGATCAGGTGCCCGTCCGCGTCGGCCGGCAGCAAACCGACAAAGATCAGGCCAGAACGAATCCCGCTCCGGATTGCCCCTTCGGGGGGCCGCTCTTCCGACGACAACCAGTGGTCGGGATCGGCGAAGACGACGACTTCACCACGTTTGAGGTCGAACGGGCCCGGCGTCAACTTGCTGACCAGCACCCGGTCACCACGGATCAGGGTGCTTTCCATCGACGGCGAGGGGATGTAGAACGCCTGAACCAGAAACGTCTTGATCAGCAAGGACAGGCCGAGCGCAATCACCAGGACGAGGACGACCTCACGGATCAGGGCGAGCACGGTAGCGCCGGCACCTCGTGAAGGCTTGTCTGTCGAGGCGTCCTCGGTTCCGGGAGCATCCTCGGAGGCCTTGGTGTCGCTCACCGCTGCTCCTTCCCGATCGAGGGATGCGAGCCGCCGGTCGCACCGGTCACGTCCTGCTTCGCCATCCCAGCGATGGCGCCGGCATGTGACAACGGCCAGTAAATCCGTTCCACCCGTCCCACAACCCGACCCACCGGGACGGTGCCGCCACCCGGATCACCGAGATGCGCACGGGAATCGGCGGAGTCGCTGCGGTGGTCACCGAGGACCCAAAGCCGGCCCGGGGGGACGACGACATCGAAGCGATCAGTATCGAGCGCACCCTCGGGGTTGCGGAGCTCGGGGTTGCGGCCGTCGGGGTGGAGATAGGTCTCGTTCAGCGGTTGCCCGTTCACACTGACCCGGCCCTGCGGATCACAGCAGACCACGCGGTCACCGGGCAGACCGATCACTCGCTTCAGGTAGTCCTGCGAGCCGATCGGCAGGCTCAGCGCGGTGGCCACGGCCCGGCCTGCGGCGGCGAGCCCGGAGCGGGCGGGGGCGATGTCGGGTTCGAAGACCCCGGCACCGTTGAACACGATCACGTCACCGCGCTTGAGGTCACCGATCCGGTATGCCAGCCGGGAGACCAGCACTCGATCACCGGGGTGGATGGTCGGTTCCATCGAGGCGGTAGGGACGACGTACGACTGGACCAGCAGGGACCGGACCAGGGCCAGCGCAATCCCGGTGACCAGCACGATCACGGCAATCCGGCGGGTCGGGCTGCGGCGGACGGGCGAGGGCTGACGGGTCGACGGCCGTGGGGCTCGAGGACCGGTTTCCGTCGTCGGATCACCGGTCAGCACGATTGTCACCCTCCGTCGGGCCGGTCAACAGGTCGATCGAGCCTCGTTCGCTGTGCGACCGATCCTCGCACGGACCCACACCAAGGGTGTGGGTCCGTGCGTCGTGCACCGACCCGGCTTTGATCACCTGGTCGGATGGGGCCGATCGACTCAGCGAGTCGGAAGGGCGTCCCGCTTCTCCTTGATCTTGGCGGCCTTGCCGCGGAGCGCGCGCAGGTAGTAGAGCTTCGCCCGGCGGACGTCACCGCGGGTCGCGACCTCGATCTTCTCGATGATTGGCGAGTGCACCGGGAAGGTGCGCTCAACGCCGACGCCGAAGCTGACCTTACGGACGGTGAAGGTCTCGCGAACCCCACCACCGGAGCGACGGATCACGACGCCCTGGAAGAGCTGGATCCGGGAGCGGGTGCCCTCGACGACCCGGACGTGGACCTTGAGGGTGTCACCGGCCCGGAACTTGGGGACGTCGGTCCGCAACGAGACGGAGTCAAGGCTGTCCAGCGTGTGCATGTCAGGTCACTCTCTCGCGAATGCCACAGGTCACCCGCGCAGGTTGAAGAATCTGCGGGTCACAGCACTTACTCAATCGTAGGTAAGTACCCAGTTTCGTGCCGACTGAGATGAGACAGTTGGTCCGATCCGCGCATCCCCCCTGTGGCAGGGGCGCAGCCGACCAGCGGCACAAGGTCTTCAGTCTGCCACAGGGGCAGCCACCCACCGAAATCGCGACCCGTCCGGCTGCCAGCCCTCAGCGGCCAGAACAGCCAGGTCGGCTCGGTCGAAGTCGGCCGGGTTCAGTGCCGACAGCAGGTCCGGACGACGGCTGGCGGTCCGTCGCAAGCGCTCGTCCCGACGCCAGCGGCCGACCTGGGCGTGATGCCCGGACAGCAGCACGGGTGGCACCTCACGACCGCACCAGCTCGCCGGCTTGGTGTAAACCGGGTACTCCAGCAGCCCGTCCTCGTGGCTTTCCTCCACCAGGCTATCGGCGTTGCCGAGTACGCCGGGGATCAACCGGGCGACCGCCTCGATGATCGCCAGCACGGCCACCTCGCCGCCGTTGAGCACGTAGTCACCCAGGCTGACCGGGAGCACCGGCATCATGGTGGCGGCGTGGTCGTACACCCGTTCGTCGATTCCCTCGTAGCGACCGCAGGCGAAAGCCAGCCAGGGTCGAGCGGCCAGGTCACGGGCCATCGCCTGGGTGAAGGGCTGCCCGGACGGGCTTGGCACCAGCAGAGTCGGGACAGCCCCCGGGTCGGCTTCCCCGCCCCCGGCTCGTCCGGCTACCAGGACGGCGTCCAGCGCCTCACTCCAGGGCTCGGGGCGCATCACCATCCCAGCGCCGCCACCGGCCGGCGCGTCGTCCACTGTGCGATGCCGGTCGTGGGTGAAGTCGCGAAGGTCGTGCACGGAAAGGTCAAGCAGACCGGTCCGGCGGGCCTTTCCGATCAGGGAGAGATCCAGCGGACCGAGGTACTCCGGAAAGATCGTGACGACGTCGATCCGCAGCACTGCGTCAGTCCCTGTTCTCGGTCTCGGTCTCGGTCTCGGTCTCGGGTAGGTCTTCAAGCAGACCGGCGGGCGCCGTCATCACGATCCGGCCGCCCTTGACGTCGACCTCGGGAACGATGGCCGAGACAAAGGGCACCAGTCGGTTACCGGCCCGCGGGGTTCGGACGACGAGCAGGTCCTGGGCTCCCGGATGTTGGACGCCGACGACTTCGCCGAGCTGGGTACCGGCCGGATCCACCGCTATCAGACCGATGAGTTCATGGTCGTACCAGGCGTCTGCCTCGTCCGACGCCTCGGCGATCTCCGCCTCGAGGATCACGTCCCGCAGGTTCTCGGCGGCGCTGCGATCGGGCACCTCGGCAAAGGTCAGCAGCAGGATGCCGTTGTTGTCCCGGGCACGAGTAACTGTCAGGGATGTCGGACCGCCGGTGGCCAACAGGGCACGACGACGGGGGCCGTCCTCGATTTGGAG
>JANNPJ010000592.1:0-2227 GCA_031400005.1 Kineosporiaceae bacterium
GACTCCAGGAACGGACCGTCCTCTCGGATCCGGTCGACGACTCCGGCGCCGTCGTTTTCCTCGAACCCGGTCAACGACTCGAACCACACTCCGACTCACCACCCTGTTCCCACCAGGGCAACGAGCGCAAGGTGATACCCAGGATGGTAGGCCCACCGTTCACGTGCTGGGGGGTGAACCTGAGCGGCCACGAGAGCACGCTGCTTGAGAACAGACCGACGCGGGTCGCTGCCGCCTACGGGGGATGGGCCGGAAGCGCCGCGGTGGCGCAGTGATCGGCTGGGTGCCCCACCGCGAGCGGATAGGCGACGTGCGCCACTGCCGTGTTCCGCCGGTGGAGGTCACTCGTCGACGGTGTCGTACCCATAGACCTTCAGAATGCTGAGGATCTGCGCCTGCCGATCACTATCGGAGCCGTGGTGCCACCGATGGCGCTGTGGGCACTGACAGTTCGGGGGAGCAGCGGTCGTGCCGAGGTGAGGGCGGGCATCAGGAGACTGACGGCGGCCAGCGATCGCTTCGCCACTGGTCCCAGGACGCGAATCCCGCCGGTGGGTCATCAATGGGTTCGCTGCCGTCGAGTTCCCCCGGCGTCGGGATGTCGATCCCGGCAGCCCACTCGGTGAGTTCCTGATCGGACATCGGCCACGACGTATGGGGCGCTTCGGTTTGGCGCTGGGCAAGTCGTTTTCGCTGCTCGGCTGGGGTGATCTCGAAGTAGCGCATCTCCACGACCGCACCGAGGTCTGTGGCTGCCTGCCGTAGAGCGGAGCGCTCGTCTCGACCCCAGAGACCGTAGTCGATCACGACGTTGTTGCCGAGCTCGAGCGCGCGCAGCCCGATCTGGATGAGTCGTCCTTCGATCACATCCTGGGCCGATGGCGGGTTCTCTTGCCCGTAGAGAGCTTTCACCCATTCGTCCTTGGTCAGACGAAGTGCCTGCTGTTCGATCTCGATACGCCGGGCGGCAGTGGTTTTGCCGGTGCCTGGCAGTCCCACAGTCAAGAACAGCGTTGGTTGCTGCCTCATCCTCACCCCTTATCAAAGCGAACGCCTCATCATTGCCGACACATGCCGCAGAAAGAGTGGTCGGCCGAGACAGTCTCGCGAATGTCGCCGGTCATCGTGGTAGTTGACGTCGATGAACGTGGAGTTCGGAAACGCCTCCGCCAGAAGGATGGTCGGCACGCCCAGACCGCAGCCGACGTCGAGACACGGATGCCGGTCTGGAGCTGCTCGATCAAACCGTCCACCGCGCAGAACCGTTCGCTGAGCATCGAGTTGCGGTACATCGTTCCGTAGAAGCGACCGACGGCGGTGAACAGGCGGGGGTCGTGCTCGTGCCAGCCGAGTCCCTCGCCGGTCGTGTAGGCGTTCGCGAGTTTGTCGCTGGCGGCCCACACCGTTCGTGCGCCTGGAGGAGACCGTGGCCGAGGACGACCTGCAGCACGTTCGCAACGAAGCGGCGCAGCTGGGCGGGCCGGCGGTGCTCGATCGTGCGGTGGCGGAGCTCCGTGAAACCTCTAATCTCGCTGTTTGACCTCCGCCTTCAGCCCGTGCCTGCGAGGACGCCCTTTGCGGAAGCTGCGAGGCAGACGGTGCTCTCGAACCACGACGAAGGTGGCTCCTGCCACGAGGAGCGCCGCGTAGGTCAGTAGCGCGAGCCCTGGCGACAGCAGTCGATCGCTGCCTCGCAGGTTGGCTGTCATGTTCATCAACTGAATGATGAACATAGTGAGGACACAGCCGAGGAAGACGACGAAACTCAGGTTGTAGCGGTACTTGCGGCGATCGAACTGCTCGGCGTAATCCTGCGCCGAGCCGAACTCTGCCTGCGGTGTTGACCCGGATTCCACCGACAGCTCACGTACTTCCTCCATAATCCGCGCCACCTCCGCCTCGGGCAGTTGCCGCAGTCGGAGGTTGAAAGCCAGTGCACGGTAATAGCCGAAGTGCTCGGCTGTTTCGGGGTCGTCCTCGGTGGTCGGCGTATCCTGCGCGCGCGGTGCCTTTCCGGCCGGACCCGACGTGCCGGATTGCGAGCGGTGGGGTTCAGGAACCGTAGCTGCGGTGAAGGCGCGAGGCAGGCGGTGATCGAGCGCGAAGCGCGCGATCTCGTTCGCTGCCAGCATCGCAACCCATACAGCCAGCACCGCCCACCAGGGCAGCAGCAGTTGCCCGCCCTGCTGGCGTAGTTCGACGTTGAGGATGACGAAGCCGCTACCGG
>JANNPJ010000614.1:0-2127 GCA_031400005.1 Kineosporiaceae bacterium
GTCCTGGTAGCGCGGGTGCACCAGCTTCTGCGCTTTGGGCAGGTTCACCCACAGCTGCAGGCCGTGGAACAGGCCGCCGTTGGCCACCAGGTGCTCGGGCGGGGTCTCGAGATGAAGGATCCCTTGACCGTCAAATAGTTCTTTAGTCACAACCCACTTGCAGCGCCGAGCGGTAAACCCGCCGTCTGACCCATCGCAGTACATCCTGCTTGTGCTACAAACTGTTTGTGGTACACCTGGATGCATGGAGATCGTGGGCCGCGCAACGGAACTGTCAGAGCTCGAGGCGACCTGGAACCGAGTCACTTCGGGGCAGCCGGAGCTCGTCGTGATCTGGGGAAGACGCCGCGTCGGCAAAACCTACCTCCTGTCACACTTTGCCAGGGGCAAGCGGACGATCTACTTCACCGCGACCCGACAGGACACCGAGGACCGCCAACTACGACGGTTTGCTGAACGAATCAAGGAGCAACTCGGCGACGAGGTTCGAGATCTGGTGCCGGAGTCCTTTCCCGACTGGGAGGCCGCCCTGCGTTTCACCGCTCGGCTAGCCGAGGAGACGCCACTGCTCCTCGTCATCGATGAAGCGCCCCGACTCACCTCAGCTCGCTCTGACTTCGCCGACACGGTATCCGCCGTCTGGGAGAATCAGATCCGAGGCCAACGGCTCATGCTCGTACTGTCCGGTTCGGCCGTAGCTGTAATGGAACAAATGCTTGGCCCTCAGGGTGGGTTGCACCGCCGAGCGGGAGTGGAACGGCGATTAGATCCCTTTCCTCTCTTGGACGCGCGATTCTTTCAACCGGATTTGACGCCGGAAGGCTTCATCGAGGCATACGCCGCATGTGGCGGATATCCCCTGCACCTGGCGCGCTGGTCGTCCGCACGAACCACCGGAGAGAACCTCGCCGAACTAGCCTTCACACCCGGCGGCATATTGCTCCGCGACGCTCCGGACATTATGTCCGAGGATCTCGACTGGCGAGGTGGCTACGAGCGAGTACTCACCGCGATGGCTGGTGGCGCCCGACGCCGTTCCAGGATCGCCGGGCGCGCACAGCAGCGCATTGACTACACCCTGGACAGACTGCGCCGGGCAGGCTACGTCCGGATGGCACGCTCCATCGGATCAGGTGGGTCTCCCGATCCGATGTACGAAATCGCCGATGACTACCTCTCGTACTGGTTCGCCGTCTTGCGAGATGACGCCGACTTGATCGAAGGAGGCCAGGGGGTCGCCGTCCAGAAACGCACGTCGGGACGCTGGCAGACCCACCTCGCACGGATCTTCGAGGCTGCAGCGCGGGAACATGTCCACCGCATGACCCTCACGGGCGAACTGCCCGACGACACCGTGGTCGGTCGTTGGTGGAAAGACGAAGTCGCTGAGATCGATGTCTTGGCGCTCACCGCTCAAGGTCCCATTCTGATCGGCGAATGCCGCTGGCAGATGAAATCTTTCACTGAGCGCGACCTGACCGAACTACGGCGGAAGGCCGCTTACCTGCCGACGCCACAGGACAACACCCAGTACGCCTTCTGGTCCCGAGGCAACGCCGATGCCACGCTGACCCGCCACCCTGATACCCGAGTGTTCACTCCCAAGGACATTCTCGGCGAATGATTCTGATGCGCGGTCGGATTATCCCAAGATTGGCTTACTCGGCGTCGGGTGTGCTGGCCACCACGTCGGCATGCACCGCCGGGATGCTCCCGAGGCGACCGGCCTGGTAGTCCTCGAATGCCTGGATCAGCTCGGCTCGGGTGTTCATCACGAACGGCCCGTGTGCGGCGACCGGCTCCCGGATCGGCTTGCCGCCGAGCAGGAAGACGTCGAGTGCGGCGCTGCGTGAGTCCTGATTGGACCCCGCCGAAACGGTGATCGTGTCGCCCTCGCCGAAGACCGCCAGTTGCCCGGCCTCGATCGGGCGCTTGGTGCTGCCGCCGAACGAGCCGCCCCCGAGAGCGGCACCGACAGTGCCTCGACCGGACAGCACGTAGGCCAGGGCGTTGAAGTCGGCCCGCCACGGCAGGGTGAGTGAGGCTCCCGGCGCGATCGTCGCGTGCACCAGCGTGATCGGCGTATAGGTGGAGCCTGGCCCGGCATGCCCAGCCACCTCACCGGCG
>JANNPJ010000394.1:0-1963 GCA_031400005.1 Kineosporiaceae bacterium
CAAACGGATGGCCGCGGCGCGTCCGTCGTGTTCGAACCGGCGCAGCACCCAGTACATGACGGGGGGCGTGACCTCGCTGGGGCACTACCCCGCGCTCGTCCGTGTACCTGAACCACCTGGTACGGCCGCGTCACTGGGCCATCTGGATTCGCAGGCCGGAGGAGTTCGCCCGCACGCACGCCGCCCTCCGCCGTCTGACCGCCAATGTCACCGCCCGCGCCCCCACCCGGTCGGCCTAGTGGGCTAACCGAGTTGACCCCACGTTGCATTCGTCAGCCGGGAGGCAGCAGCCAGATCGGCCGCGCCAGCCTGGTTGGGGTCAAGGATTGCGCCGGCGCTCCTCGCCATCGCGCGTCACTCCTCGGCAAGATAAGGATCGGCCCAAGCGCTGATGATTCGGGCCGCGCGCTTCGCTTGGTTACGACCGGTGAGCAGGTGGTCGGCACCCTCCAACGACACGAAGCTGCGCGGGTGCCGCGCGGCCCGAAAAATCTCGCTCGCGTTCGCGATACCCACGGTGTTGTCGGTCGGGGAATGCATGACCAGCAACGCCCGGCGGAGGGTTCGAATCTGCTCGTGCAGGTCTGCTGCTCGCACGTCCTCGATGAAGTGCCGCCGCAGGGTGAGTGCCTTACCACCCACAAGAAAGGGCGCCTCTCCGTCGGTGAGAATTTTCTCTACCAGGACGTCGTAGTTGTGCTCGACGTGACCGGGGTCGTACGGCGCCCCGACGCTCGCTACAGCACGTACCGAGCTGACCGCGTGGGCCGCTGCGATCACCGCCGCTCCCCCGAAGGAATGTCCCACCAACAGCCGCACCTGGCGGCCGGAGTCGTTCATGAAACGCACGGCCTGGGCGGTATCGGAGATTTTATGCGAGAACGACCCGTCGCCCCAGTCGCCTTCGGACTCGCCGAGCCCCAGGTTGTCGAACCGCAGCATGCCGATTCCCTCGCTGGCCAACTGCTTGCAGATTCGGCTAGCTGCAGGGCTGTCCTTGCCCAACGTGAAGCCGTGGGAGAACACGCCCCAGCCTCGGGGCGTCCCCTCCGGCGAGTCGATGAGAGCAGCAAGCTTTGGTCCGCTCGTACTCGGGAACCAAGCTCGTTCGGTCACGGCGCACATACTTCCAGACGGGCGTGATGCGTCGCACCCGGGCGCCCGGCTCCACACACTCCTGTAGTGCTCACGCTGTCCCGCGAGGTCGAGGGGAAGTCGCCCCGTCGTCGAGGAAGTCGAGGCGGTGGTGGACTGGGAAGCGGCTGGTCTCCTGCCAGCCACTCGGGCATGAGCCGGTCAGCCGCCGTGACCACCTATCTCGCTGCTGGAGCCGGCGGCTGCGGCCGTAATGTGGCTCAGCACGCAACGCCACCGGCCTTCGCGGCGGATGAAGACGTCCGTCGTCCATTCATCCGCGTCGTACCGGTGGCCGCCGTGGTGCGCGCTGTTCGTCACCCGCGCGGTCAGGACCGCGGTGTCCCCGTAGACCCGCACCCTCGCCTGGCTGACCCGGCCCATGGCTCTTAGTGAGCTGTCACTGCGTCAGACCGGGGAGAGTGAACGAGAAGTGTGATCCTTCGCCAGGTTTGCTGCTGACGTGGATCTCTCCGCCGTGTGCGTGGATGAGTTCGCGGGAGATGTACAGGCCGAGACCGAGACCGTTACGGCTGCCGCCTTCCAGGTTCTGGGGGGCTTGGTAGAGGCGCTCGAAGAGGAAAGGCTGGGCTTCGTCGGGAATTCCCGTGCCGGTGTCGGACACGGTGAACAGCACCCTGTTGTCCGGTGTGCCGGCACGGTCCACGGTGACGTTGATCTGGCCGCCCGCGGGGGTGAACTTGATAGCGTTGCTGATGAGATTGGTCAGGACCTGGGTGACCCGTTCGGGGTCGGCCTGGACACGACGTGGACGAGGGCCTGCGTTCAGGGCTCGTGACTGTCGAGGAGCTCCGGGCGGTCGATCTCT
>JANNPJ010000628.1:0-7356 GCA_031400005.1 Kineosporiaceae bacterium
GCCTGGTGCGGGATGAAGGCGGCCAGATCGCCGGCCTCGATCCCGGCGGCGTCCATCGCTTTCTGCGCGACCGGTGCCATCTCCCAGACCGCCCAGCGGAACACCTTTGGCCCGGCCATCCGCATCATCGGCCAGCTGGCCCCGTCACGGTACTGCGACCAGGAGTGGTCCGAGCGGATCGCCTCCCACTGCGTGGCGTCCGAACCCCAGATGGTGGGGCCGATCGCCGGGGTGCTGCTCGGACCGATCACGGCCGCGCCGGCGCCGTCGCCGAAGATGAATGCGGTGCCCCGGTCGGTCGGATCGATGATGTTGCTCATCGTCTCCGAGCCGACCACCAGCACGTTCCGGGCCGAGCCGCCGCGGACCATGTCGCTGGCCAGGCTGACGGCGTAGGTGAACCCGGCGCAGGCGGTGGAGACATCCATCGTCACTGCGCGGTCGGAGCCGATCCGGTGCGCCAGCATCGCGGCCGCGGACGGCGTCTGCAGGTCGTGGGTGATCGTTGCCACCAGGATGGTGTCGATGTCCGCCGGGGTCATCCCGGCCCGCTCAATCGCCTGCTGCGCGGCTGGGACGGCCAGGTCGACCACGGTCTCGCCAGGTGCGGCGAAGCGCCGGCTGATGATTCCGGAGCGATCACGGATCCAGGTGTCCGAGGAGTCGATCGCCTCGACCAATTCCTCGTTCAGCACGACCCGGGCCGGACGGCTGGCGGCGACCGAGAGGATCCGGGCGTGTTCGGCGCCGGTCGACGTGGTGATGGTGACGGTGCTCATGAGCCCACCACCGGCTGCAGGGGCTGGCCGGAGGAGGCGGGGGTGCCGTGCTCGCGGATCAGCTCGTGGGCAGCCGCGAGGTCGTCCGGGGTCTTCAGGGCGAGGATCTCGACGCCGGGCAGGGCTCGCTTGGCCAGGCCCGCCAGGGTCCCGGCCGGAGGGATCTCGATCAGCCCGGTGACGCCCAGATCGCGGAACGCCTCCATGCAGAGGTCCCAGCGCACCGGGTTGCTGACCTGGCCGACGATCCGACGCAGCACTTCCTGGCCGTCTGGCACGACGGTGCCGTCGGAATTGGACACCAGCCGTACCCGGGGGTCGTGGGTGTAGATCGCCCGAGCGTGCCTGGCCAGGGTGTCGACGGCCGGTGCCATGAACTTGGTGTGGAAGGCACCAGCCACCTTGAGTGGGATCACCCGAGCCCGGGCGGGTGTGGCGGCGGCCAGGGCGGCCAGGTCGTCGAGCTTTCCGGCGGCCACCACCTGCCCGGCGCCGTTGACGTTCGCGGCGACCAGGTCGTGCTTCGCGAGTGCGGCGGTGACCTCGGCGGGATCACCGCCGAGGACGGCGCTCATCCCGGTCGGTTCGATCGCGGCGGCGGTGGCCATGGCTAGGCCTCGTTCGCGAACCAGCACCATCGCCTGCTCGGCACTGATCACCCCGGCGGCGGCCGCTGCGGTGATCTCACCCACCGAATGGCCTGCGCCGGCCCCGACGACACCGAAGGCGTCCGAGGGGCGGGGGAACAGCTCGAGCAGCGACACCAGGCCGGCGGCCACGATCAGCGGCTGAGCCACCGCGGTGTCCCGGATGGTCTCGGCACTCGAGGTGGTGCCGTGCTCGATCAAGTTGAGCCCTGCCACAGTGGAGAGCCAGGCAAGGCGGTCGGCCACACCAGGAAGCTCCAGCCAGGGCTGGAGGAATCCTGGGGTCTGAGAGCCCTGTCCGGGGGCGACGATGACGAGCACACCATCACCCTGTGCCCCAGTGAGCTCTGACGGACGGCGCGCGGGCCACCAACCTTTAGGCTCCTGATTGGAGGTTTCCTACAAATGAGGCTCTGGCGATTTCTCCCTAGGATGCTCCATCGCTGAGCCGACCTGCAACGATGGCCGTTCTCAGAATGTAGGCCTCGCGCGGGTCAGTAGGGTCCCACCTAGTGATGTCGCTCACTCTGCGCAGCCGATAGCGGACGGTATTGGGATGCACGAAGAGAGTTCGAGCCGCTCCCTCCAGCGATCCGCCGAGCTCCAGATAAGCCCAGACGGTCTCCAGCAGGTGCGCTGGACCCTCGGCGAGCGGCCGGTAAGCCTCATCGATCAGGGCCCGCCGGGCGGCCAGGTCGCCCATCATCAGCCGTTCCGGGTACAGGTCGTCGGCGCGGACCGGTCGCGGCGCACCAGGCCAGCCACGGACCGCGCTCAGCCCGGACAGCGCCGCTCGGGCCGACTCACCGGCCGCCATCAAACCGTCCACCACCGGCCCGACCACCACCGGGCCCGGGCCCAGGTGCTTCAGCAGGGCGCTCACTAGTTCGTCGGGATCGGTGGCATGGCCGAGGATCACTACCAGCCGGTCGCCCTGGACGCCGACCAGCAGGTCACCGCCGGCCGAGCGGGTGCTGCGGCGTAGCCGGGCCAGGACCTCCTCGACCGGCTCGGCCGGGGTCAACCCGGCGATCACCGTCACCTTGATCGACTCACCCCAGCTCAGGGCTGCCGCCCGGGACCGCAGATCGTCGACGTCCGCACCGCGCAGTACGCCGTCCACCACCAGGGCCTCTAGCCGGGCGTCCCAGGCGCCACGGGACTCCGCGGCCCGGGCGTACACCTCGGCTGCGGCGAAGGCGACATCCCGGGAGTAGCGCAGCACTGCCTCGCGCAGGCGGTGCTCGGCGCCCGGCGCGGCGATCTCGGCGGTCTGCTCCTCGACCGAGTCGACCATGGCGCGGACCATCTCCAGGGTCTGCCGCAGCGAGATCGACCTGGTCAGCTCGCGGGGCGCGGTCCCGAAGACGTCCGCGGTGATCTTGACGGCGCCTGCGGGTTCGCTGAACCACGCGATGAACGCGGATACCCCGGCGTGGGCGACCAGCCCTACCCAGGAGCGATCCTGGGCGGACATCGCCCGATACCAGGGCAAATCCTCTTCCAAGCGGCGAACCGCTTGGGCTGCCAGAGCCCCTCGAGCCCGGTGCAGATTCGCCACGGTGGGGTCTTCGGTGGCGGCCACGTAGGTGAGCTTAGACCCCTCCAGAGGGCCATTCACCTGCTAAAACAGTCGGACGGGTGACGCTGGCACTCGCTCAGCCTGCAGTCAGGCGTTACTGTCGAGTCGGTTTACGACAGCCCTGGGCCTGGTCTGGGGCGGCATCTTGACACTGCACCACCCATTGCCGAAAGGGGCGATATGGGAGCGCTGGATCGACTCAGGCGACGTTCTGCGGACGATGAGGCCGGAGGCGGGGGCGAGGCGGTCTTCACCGAGGACCGCACCGAGGAAGAAGCCCTCCGGGTACGGCTGGTAGAGGACCCGAACGATGTCGCTGCGTTCGACCGGCTGGCCAAGATCGTCCGTTCCCGGGCGGTGGAGGGACACGATGCAGGCGATCCGCAGCGCGAGTCCGATGACGCAGTCTGGGCCCTGGCCGAGGAGATCGCTCATTCCAGCCGAGCCTGGTACCCGCTGATTCAGCTGGCCCGGCTGTCCATTGACGACGACCGGGAGGTGGCCCTGCGCAGGCTTGCGACCGCGGCGGACCGTGACCCCACCGGTGAGGCCCTGGCTCAGGGCTTGTCGATGCTTCGGGAGGCAGGGCACTCGGTGGATGCCCTGAACCTCGGAGTCGGGCACTGGCGCCCGCGAGAGCACGTCGTGGAGGCCGGTCGACAGCTGATCGAGTCCTCGATCGAGTCCGACCGGCCAGGGGAGGCCCGCCGTCACCTGGATGCGATGGCAGCTCACCCGGACAAGAAGGGTGTCGAGCGACTACGCCGGGAGCTGGAAGGCCGGATCGCCAAAGCCGACCGGGCCGCGGCGAGCCGGCGGACCAACACCGGGTCCTTTCCGGCCATCATGGTCGACAAGAGCGCGGATCCCGTCGACCCGGCAGCGCCGGGACCCGGCGGAACCGGTAGCGGTGGTGGTCCCGGAGGGGTGGACGTGCGGGACAAGGGTTCGCGGCTGAAGGGCTTCCTCAAGCGCTGATCCGGATTGCCGAACGGCCCCGACCCTTGCGGGTCGGGGCCGTTCTTATTCACCACGATCAGTCGGCTAGCTCTCGCCGCCGGCGTTGCCGGTGGTTCCGGCCCGGACGTCGAGCAGGTTGTACTTGTCCACCGCGCGCTTCGGGACGTCGGCGGCCACCTCACCGCGAGCGGCGAGCAACTCCAGCGTCCGGATCACGACCGACGGGCCGTCGATGCCGAAGTACCGTCGGGTGGCCGGCCTGGTGTCGGAGATCCCGAAGCCGTCGGCGCCGAGGGAGACGAACTCCTGCGGCACCCACTGCCGGATCTGGTCGGGGACGGCGCGCATGTAGTCCGTCACCGCCACCACCGGGCCCTGGGCGCCCGTCAGCGCAGAGGTGACGAACGGAACCCGGGGATCTTGCTCCGGGTGCCGGAACGCCTGGTCGTCAGCGGCCATCGCGTCCCGGCGCAACTCGGTCCAGCTGGTCACGCTCCAGACGTCCGCCTGCACGCCCCAGTCGTTGGCCAGCAATTGCTGTGCCTCCAAGATCCACGGGACGGCGACACCCGAGGCCAGGAGCTGTGCCCGGGGGCCCTGAGCGCCTTCCGGCGCTCCGGCGAGCTGGTAGATGCCCTTGAGCACGCCCTCGACGTCGAGGTTCTCCGGTGCCTTCGGCTGCACGTTCGGCTCGTTGTAGACGGTGAGGTAGTAGAAAATGTCCTCTGGGCTCTCGCCGTACATCCGGCGCAGCCCGTCCTTCATGATCAGGCCGATTTCATACGCGTAGGCCGGGTCATAGATCACCGCTGCCGGGTTGGTCGAGGCCAGCAGCGGAGAATGCCCGTCCGCGTGCTGCAGGCCCTCACCGGTCAACGTCGTCCGGCCTGCGGTGGCACCGATCAGGAAGCCGCGGGTCATCTGGTCGGCGGCAGCCCACAGGCCGTCGCCGGTCCGCTGGAAGCCGAACATCGAGTAGAAGATGTAGATCGGCACCATCGGCTCGCCGTGGGTGGCGTACGACGTCCCGGCTGCGGTGAACGCCGCCACCGATCCGGCCTCGTTGATCCCGACGTGCAGGATCTGCCCACTGGTCGACTCCGTGTAGGTGAGCATCAACTCGCGGTCCACCGTGGTGTACTGCTGACCGTGCGGGTTGTAGATCTTCGCGGTCGGGAAGAACGAGTCCATCCCGAACGTCCGCGCCTCGTCCGGAATGATCGGTACCACCCGCGGGCCGAAGTCCTTGTCCCGCATCAGGTCGCGCAGGATCCGGACGAACGCCATGGTGGTGGCGATCTGTTGCTTGCCGGAGCCGCGCTTGGCCCCGTCATAGGCGGAGTCGGCCGGCAGCTTCAGCGAGCCGGCGTTGACCCGGCGCTGCGGCAGCGGGCCACCGAGCTTGCGCCGCCGGTCCCGCATGTACGCCAGGATCTCGTCGTCCTCACCCGGGTGGTAGTACGGCGGGAGGTACGGGTTCCCCTCGAGCTGGGCGTCGGTGATCGGAATCCGCAGGCTGTCCCGGAAGACCTTGAGGTCGTCCAGGGTCAGCTTCTTCATCTGGTGGGTGGCGTTGCGGCCGGCGAAGTGCGTGCCCAGGCCGTAGCCCTTGATCGTCTTCGCCAGGATCACCGTCGGCTGACCGGTGTGCTCCATCGCCGCCTGGTAGGTCGCGTAGACCTTCCGGTAGTCGTGGCCGCCGCGCTTGAGCTGCCAGATGTCCTCGTCCGACATCTTCGAGACCATCTTCAGCGTCCGCGGGTCGCGGCCGAAGAAGTTCTCCCGGATGTACGCGCCGTTCTCCGCGCGGAACGTCTGGTAGTCGCCGTCCGGAGTCACGTTCATGAGGTTGACCAGGGTGTTGTCCCGGTCGGCCGCCAGCAGCGGGTCCCACTCCCGGCCCCAGACAGCCTTGATCACGTTCCAGCCGGCGCCGCGGAAGTGCGCCTCCAGCTCCTGAATGATCTTGCCGTTGCCGCGGACCGGTCCGTCGAGGCGCTGCAGGTTGCAGTTGACGACGAAGGTCAGATTGTCGAGCTCGTCACCGGCCGCCACCTGGAGTAGGCCGCGGCTCTCCGGCTCGTCCATCTCGCCATCCCCGAGGAACGCCCAGACGTGCTGGTTCGAGGTGTCCTTGAGCCCACGAGCGTGCAGGTACTTGTTGAACTGGGCCTGGTAGATCGCGTTCATCGGGCCGAGGCCCATCGACACGGTCGGGAACTCCCAGAAGTCCGGCATCAGCCGGGGGTGCGGGTACGACGACAGGCCGCCGCCCGGGTGCGACCTCTCCTGCCGGAACCCGTCGAGCTGGTCGGTGGTGAGCCGGCCCTCGAGGTAGGCCCGGGCGTAGACGCCGGGGGAGGCGTGGCCCTGGATGAACACCTGGTCGCCGCCGCCCGGGTGGTCCTTGCCCCGGAAGAAGTGGTTGAAGCCGACTTCGTAGAGCGTGGCTGACGACGCGTACGACGAGATGTGACCACCGACGCCGATGTCCGGGCGCTGGGCCCGGTGCACCATGATCGCGGCGTTCCAGCGCAGCCAGCGCCGGGCCGTACGCTCAGCTTCTTCGTCGCCGGGGAACCAGGGTTCGGCCTCGGGCGGGATTGTGTTCACGTAATCCGTCGCCATCAGGCTGGGCACGCCGACACCACGCTCGCGAGCCCGCTGAAGTAGCGACTGCATCAGGTAGCGGGCCCGGTTTCGGCCCTGCCCGTCGATCGCCGCATCAAGTGAGGCGATCCATTCTGCGGTCTCGTCCGGGTCGATGTCCGGCAACCGGCTCGGCAACCCGTTGAGGATCGGCCCTGCAGACTCGCGTCCGACCACGTCGGTCCTCCTGGATGTGGGACTTAAAATCAAGTGGCAGAGATATGGCACTGTGTGCCAAGAGATATGGCACCTTGTGACAGATGTGCTGGATCGCAGCACCTTCCTACTTACATCTTGGACCGGCGTTGCTTCGACGTCACATCTGCCCCCCGGATCAGTGCGTGTTGCCTCGGGCGACATCATCGCGTGTCGGTGTCGGATCGCCCATGATCGCCTCGGTCTGGCCAGAGTGCCTCGGTCACCAACCGTCCACCGTTTCAGTTCGCTGGACGGTTGCGCCGCACTATGGGTGTGCAGTCCACTAGCCTGACCGCCCAGGTGATGGTTCCATCATCGGTCGGTACCCGGAACGAGTCCGGGACGAATTCGGTGCGGCCTTCGGGCTGCAGGGGCCGCCTCGCGAATGCGCGAAGGCAGCGGAGGAGGTCAGTGAGGTGGGCGCGACCGCGGAGCCCGCGGCTGAGCAATCCATGGCCGGGAGGCTTGGGCTGAAGCCCGGTCACGTCGTACAGGAGTTTGGGTACGACGATGACGTGGACGATGAGCTGCGGATTGCTAT
>JANNPJ010000637.1:0-3142 GCA_031400005.1 Kineosporiaceae bacterium
CGATGCGTCGGTCGTCGAGAAGGCTCCGTCCGATGGCCTCAGTGGCCACGACCAGACATTGCTCTCCGAAGCCCGGTCGGCTAAGAAGACGACGGTCACCGTCATCATGATGGCGGACGAGGGCCAGACCGACAGCCTCGGCAGCCAGATCACGAGCCTGGGTGGGACGGTCACCAAGTCTGCCGACGAGGTCGGCTACGTCCGTGCGACGGTCCCGACGGCGATGGTGGAGCGGGTGGCGAAGCTGCCCTCCCTCGCGGCGATCGACCTGAACGAAACCATTGAGCTCCCCCGGCCGGAAGCAGCGTCGGCCGGCCAGGCAGTCGCGGCAGTCGCAGCTCCCGGCCCGAATACCCCGGCGGCCAATCCGTACATGCCGACGGACGAGACCGGCTCGGTCGACTTCAAGCGGCGAAACCCCACCTGGGACGGGCGAGGAGTGACGATTGGAATCGTCGACTCCGGTGTCAGCCTGGACAACCCGGCGTTGCAGACGACGTCCACCGGCGAGCGCAAGATCGTCGACTGGGTGACCGGCACCGACCCGGTGGCGGACAACGACCTCACCTGGCGGCCGATGCGGACCGCAGTGACCGGACCGTCGTTCACCGCCGCCGGCAGTACCTGGAAGGCTCCGGCGGGAAGCTACCTGTTCAACCGGTTCTCCGAAGCGATCACGGTGGCGGACGACCTGGCCGGTGACGTCAACCGGGACGGCGACAAGACCGACTTCTTCGGGATCCTTTACGACGCGGTCTCGCACGACATCCGCGTCGATGTGAACCAGAACAACGACTTCACCGACGACGCCGTGATGCGTCCCTACAAGGAAAAGTTCGACGTCGGCCACTTCGGTACCGACAAGCCGGCCACCCCGGAACGGGACCAGGTCCCGTTCGTGGTGGAGTTCCGCGAGGACGTTGACCTGACCCCGGCTGGGTTGCCAGGGCAGAAGGCCGACTTCGTCAACATCGGAATTCCCGAGGACGCGCACGGCTCGCACGTCGCCGGGATCAGCGCCGGGACCGACATGTTGGGGAACCCCAATTTCGACGGCCAGGCTCCTGGTGCCAAATTGGTGTCGTCTCGGGCCTGTTCCTGGGGTGGCGGCTGCACGGCGGCGGCGCTGACCGACGGGCTGGTCGACCTGGTGGTCAACCGGAACGTCGACATCGTGAACATCTCGATCGGCGGCCTGCCCGCGCTGAACGACGCCAACAATGCTCGCGCCCGGCTGTACGACAAGCTGATCGATGACTTCGGCGTCCAGTTGTTCATCTCGGCCGGTAACAGCGGGCCCGGCATCAACACCGTCGGCGACCCGGGCGTGGTCACCAACGCCGTCAGTGTGGCGGCGTCGGTCAGCAAGGAGACGTGGCTGGCCAACTATGGCGCGGTGGTCAGAGGGAAGCGAATGATGTTCCCCTTCTCCTCCCGTGGCCCGCGCGAGGATGGCGGTTTCAAGCCCAACATCACCGCGCCCGGTTCGGCGATCTCCACGACCGACTCCTGGCTGCCGGGCGCTCCGGTGGCAGAGGCGGGGTACGCGCTGCCCCCGGGCTACGCGATGTTCCAGGGAACGTCGATGTCCTCGCCGCAGGCGACCGGGGCCGCGGCCCTGCTGCTCTCGGCGGCTCTGGCGGAGCAGAAGACGGTCACCCCGGCGCAGTTGCGCCGAAGCATTTACTCCTCCGCTGATTTCGAGAAGGACATTCCCTCCTACGCCCAGGGCAATGGCTTCTTCAACGTGCCGGATGCGTGGCGGCTGCTACGCAAGGACCCGTCGGCGCGCACCTATACCTCGACCGCGCCGGTCTGCACCGTGCTCGCCCAGTTCCTGGCCACACCCGGTCAGGGCGTGGGAATCTACAACAAGTGCGCGGCCGACAAGGGTGGGCACAAGGCCGGTCAGGCCAAGTCCTACCCGGTGACCTTGACCCGGACCAGCGGTGCCGCAGGTTCGATCGAGCACCAGCTCCGGTGGCTGGGCAACGACGGGACGTTCTCCGGCCCGTCCAGTGTCTCGCTGCCGCTGAACACGCCGGTGTCGCTCACCGTTCAGGCGACGCCGTCCCTCGGGGCGCACAGTGCGATCATGCAGGTTGACGATCCGAGCACGAACATCGTCGACTTCGAGACGCAGAACGTCGTTGTCGCCGCCCAGGACATGACGGCTCCGAGCTACTCGTTCGAGGCGTCGGGCGAGCAGTTGCGTAACGTCAGCACGTCGCACTTCGTCACGGTCCCGGAAGGCGCTAAGGCGCTGCAGGTCAACCTGGCCGGTCTTGAGGCCGGGTCCCAGCTGCGCTGGATCGCGATCAACCCGTTCGGGGTGCCTGTCGAGAACACTTCCTCGCTCCAGTGCTACCCGAACTTCTCCGATCCCGCGACCTGTAACCCGCTTTCGCGGGCGTACCCGAACCCGATGCCCGGAGTGTGGGAGCTGGAGGTCGAGGTCCGGCGGACGTCGCCGCTTCTCAAGAACCCCTATCAGCTGACTGCTCTGCTACAGGGTGTCACCGTGTCGCCGGAGACGGTCACTCTGCCGACGGTGAAGATCGGGACGCCGACCCCGGTCACCTGGTCGGTCAAGAACGACCTGGGTGCGGTGGCCGTGCATGCGGAAGGTGGGCCACTGGGCAGTGCAGCGTCGCAGCGTCCGAGTATCGCCGACGGCGAGGTGAAGACCTTCACCGTTGTTGTCCCGGCTGGAGCGTCTCGGCTGGATGCCAGCATCTCGAACCCGAGTGACGCCGGCGCCGACCTCGATCTCTACCTGATCAAGGACGGCGCGATCATTGCCCAGGCGGCGGACGGTGACTCGGACGAGGCAGTCTCGGTGCCCAATCCCGCAGCCGGGACCTACACGGTCCAGATTGACGGGTTCGCCGTGCCGACCGGTAGCACCGCGTACGACTACCGCGACGTGTTCTTCTCCACCGGCCTGGGCACTCTGCAGGTGCCTGCCACGGTGACGAACCTGCCTAGCGGTGGCACAGCGACGATCTCCGGATCCGTTGTGGCAGCTGCGGGGGTCGCCGCGGGCCGGCAGTTGTTCGGTGAGATGAAGGTCGTCACCGAGCAGAAGGCCGTGATCGGACGGGGTACCGTCCAGATCACCGCAGTCACCAACTGAGCTCAA
>JANNPJ010000651.1:0-12792 GCA_031400005.1 Kineosporiaceae bacterium
GCCGTTTCCCGATCGGCCCGGCGTCATAGAAGTCGCCTGACCCGCTCAGCACCGAGAGGCGAGGGCAACTACGTGGACGCGGATGCGGCGCAGCGGGCGGCCTTCGACCACGCCGGGCCGGCGGTTGCGATCGTCAAGCACAACAACCCGTGCGGGATCGCGGTCGGGTCCGGGGCCGACCCGATTGCCGATGCACACCGAAAGGCGCACGCCTGTGACCCGATTTCGGCCTATGGCGGCGTGGTGGCCAGCAACGGCACCGTCACCGTGGCGATGGCCGAGCAGCTGGCGGAGATCTTCACCGAGGTGATCGCCGCTCCGGACTTCGAGCCGGCCGCGCTCGAGGTGCTGACCCGGAAGAAGAACGTCCGGCTGCTCAAGGTGCCGGTCAACCCGACGTCGGACGGGATCGAGTTCCGGCCGATCAGCGGCGGCATGCTGATCCAGACCATGGACCGGATTGACGCCGTCGTCGGCTCCGAGCCGGTGGCCGGTGGGGACGCGCCGTCCGCCTGGCGGCTGGTGTCCGGTGAGCCCGCGGACGAGGCCACCCTGGCCGATCTGGCCTTCGCCTGGCGCTCGGTGCGCGCGGTCAAGTCCAACGCGATCCTGCTGGCCAGCGAGGGTGCCAGCGTGGGGATCGGGATGGGTCAGGTGAACCGGGTCGACTCCTGCCGGCTGGCGGTGGAGCGAGCCGGTGTCGATCGGGCGAAGGGCGCAGTCGCGTCGTCCGACGCGTTCTTTCCGTTCCCGGACGGGCTCCAGGTGCTGATTGACGCCGGGGTGCGCGCCGTCGTCCATCCGGGTGGCTCGATTCGGGACGACGAAGTGATCGCCGCCGCCGAGGCCGCCGGGGTAACCATGTATCTCACCGGCACCCGGCACTTCGCCCACTGAGCCGGATGCGGCCGCAGTACTGGCTGCTTCACCGGCATGGGAGACTCGGCTCGTGGAGGGACCCTCGCTTCCGACCCGTAGGGCGGCGTTCTTTGTCGTGCTGCTGCTCGTGGCCTGTTCTTTGCCGATCACCTTGCTGTTCGACTTCCGGGTCGGGGGCTGCGTGCTCGCGCTCGCGGCCTTTGTCGGCGGATCCGCCAGGGCGCTGCTACCGGACTACCTCTGCCTCGGGTTGCTGGTTCGCTCCCGGCAGCAGGACGTCGTCACCCTGTTCGCGCTCGGGATGGCCGTGGCGATTGCGTCACTGAACGTTCCGAGTGGTTGATCCGTTCATGGCGTTAGCCGTCTAGGCTGACTGGGTCAGGATCTGACGACAGTTTGACGACTCTGTTGGTTGCCATTTGTCGCCAGTTGGACGCCAGTAAGACGCTAGTTCGACGACAGAGCCGCCGAAAGGGATCCCGATGAGCGAGCCCACCAGTGCAGCCGGTGCTGCCGCTGCCCGACCGGCACCCCTGCAGCCCCCGCTGTCGTCGCCGTTGACGCTGACCGCGCCCGAGCCGCCGCACGTGGTCGCCCAGACCCAAGCCCCGGCCCTGGCCCCGGCGGTGGACGCGGCGGCCCTGCCCGGCCTGGACGCCAAGGTTGACGACTACATCAGCTCGCTGATGGCCGCCGATACCAAGTCACCGGAGTTCGCGGCGAAGAGCGACGACGTTCGAACGATGGGCGACGTCGACATCAGGCGGGCGGCCGATACCTCGAACCGCCTGCTCCAGGTGCCGGTCAAGGCGCTGAACGAAGGCGGGCTCTCGAAGGGTTCGAAGGTCGGTGCCACCCTGCTCGAACTGCGCCGTACGGTCGAGGACCTCGACCCGAAGGGCGCCACCGGTACCCGGAAGATCCTCGGCATGATCCCGTTCGGGAACAAGTTGCGGGACTATTTCGACAGGTATCAGAGTGCACAGGCGCAGCTGAACGCGATCATCCAGGCGCTCTACAACGGCCAGGACGAGTTGCGTCGGGACAACGCTTCGCTGAACCAGGAGAAGCAGCATCTCTGGGCCACGATGGCGCAGCTGAATCAGTACATTTACGTTGCTGAGCGGCTTGATTCGCGGTTGTCCACGACGATCGCCGAACTGGAGATGTCCGACCCGACCCGGGCCAAGGCGCTGCGCGAGGACGTGCTCTTCTACGTCCGGCAGAAGCACCAGGACCTGCTCACCCAGCTTGCGGTGTCGATCCAGGGCTACCTGGCGATGGACATCGTGATCAAGAACAACCTTGAGCTGATCAAGGGTGTCGACCGAGCCACCACGACCACGGTTTCCGCGCTGCGGACCGCCGTGATCGTCGCTCAGGCGCTGGCCAACCAGCAGCTCGTGCTGGACCAGATCACCGCGCTGAACTCGACGACGTCCCGAATGATCGAGAGCACCTCAGAGATGCTCAAGGAGAACTCGATCCGGATCCAGTCCGGCGCGGCGGCCTCGGCGGTCGGGTTGCCCGAGTTGCAGCGGGCATTCGCGAACATCTACGCGACGATGGACGCGATCGACACCTACAAGGTGGCGGCGCTGGACTCGATGGCCGCCACCATCGGCACGCTGGAAACCGAGACGGTCAAGGCCCGGCAGTACCTCGACCGGGTGCACGACAACGACACCCGCGCCGCGACCGGGGCCGGGTCGGGCTCGCTCGACCTCGGGCTCGGTCGCTGACCCGACGTCCGCCCGCGATGCTTCAACGAATCGCCGCTGCCCAGCCCATGAATCGCCGGTACTCGACAGGGTGCCATGTCGCTGCGTGACTTTGCCGATCGCTTGTTCGGGCGTCAACCCGAGCAACCGCGGTTGGAGCTACCCCCGGTCAAGACCAGCGCCGAGCTGCTCGAGGAGCTGGACGCCTTCGAAGCCAGCCTCGATCAGCGGGTGCCACCGGCGGTTTCGTCGCGGGTGGCCCGGGTGACCGGGACCGTCCGGGACATCATTCCGCGACTGGACCAGCTCGGCGCGGGCAGCTACCAGGCGCACAGCGTGATCGCTACCGCCACCAGCTACCTGCCGGAGGCGGTCGGTGGGTACGTCCGGTTGCCGAGGAAATGGGCCGACAGCCGGGCGATTTCCGGGGGCAAGACGGCTCTGATGCTGCTCTGCGACCAGCTCGACCTGCTGGGTTACAAGATGGAGCAGGTGTCTGACGCGGTGAACCGGGCGGACGCGGCAGCGCTTGTCGCGCACGGCGCCTTCCTGGCCGAAAAGTTCGGCAGCGGTGGTGGTCTCGACCTCGGCCAGGCTGATCCGACCGGTCCCACCGCTGGGCCGACCGACGGTCGTCTGCAACCACCAGGAGCTTTATGACGCACGGTAGGGGCGAGCTGGTCGAGGCACTGGATCGGGTCGCGGCCCAGGCCTCGGCTGTCGCAGTGGACGTCGACGCGGCCCGGCGCGAGGCTGCGGCCTTCGCTGCGGCGATCGCCGAATCGGCGCCCGGTGCGGCAAAGGACTGGGCCGATCAACTCGACCTGAGCGTGGCCGAGTTCTTCGATGCGGCGATCAGCGCCCGACGCTGGCGAGCCGCGCCCACCGCGACCGTGACCGCTCTGGTCGAGGCCAGCAACCCCGGCGCGGCCGGTTACGCCCGGGCCCTGGCCGAGGTTGCGGCCGCCGCCTGCTCGCTGGGCGAACCGACGATGCGGGTGGTGGCGAACGCCTCGGCCGCCGCGGCCGCCCAGATGACCGCCGTCAGTGCAGGCGCGCTTTCGCCGTCCTCAACCGGACCAACCGGACTCCCGCCGTCCTCAATCCAACGTCCGCCGTCCTCAATCCAGCTCCCGGGGATGGATCGGTTCCAGCCCGGCACTTTCGAGGCTGCTCCTGCGGTGCCCGCACCCGGTTCCGGGCCGGTGGTGGCCGAGCCGAAGCCGCCGGAGAAGAGCTTGGAGGAACTGCTCGCCGAGCTGGACGCGCTGACCGGCCTGAACTCCGTCAAACGCGAGATTCACCGGCAAGCCCAATTGCTCCGGGTGGAGAAGCTGCGGGCCCAGGCCGGGCTGCGCAGTGCCACGATCACCCGGCACCTGGTGTTCAACGGCAACCCGGGCACCGGCAAGACCACCGTGGCGCGGTTGGTGGCGGGGATCTACCGGGCGCTCGGCCTGCTCAGCAAGGGACACCTGGTGGAGGTGGACCGGTCCGAGCTGGTCGCCGGGTACCTGGGGCAGACCGCGACCAAGACCGCCGAGGTGGTGACCAGCGCGCTCGGTGGGGTGCTGTTCATCGATGAGGCGTACTCGCTAGCCGGTGACCAGTACGGCACCGAGGCGATCGACACGCTGGTGAAGGAGATGGAGGATCACCGCGACAACCTGGTGGTGATCGTCGCCGGCTATCCCGGCCCGATGGCCGGGTTCATCGCGGCGAACCCCGGTCTGTCCAGCCGGTTCCGGACCACCATCGAGTTCGCTGACTACACGGACGATGAACTGACGCAGATCTTCGCCCGGCTGGCCGAGGCCGCCGATTACGCCCCGGCCGAGGCCACCGTGACCCGGTTCCGCGAGTTGCTGCCACCGGCGCCGCGCGGGGAGGGGTTCGGCAATGGCCGCTTCGCCCGGAACACCCTGGAGGCCGCGATCGGGCATCAGGCGTGGCGGTTGCGCGACATCGCCGAGCCCACGGTCGACCAACTGCGCGAACTACTGCCCGAGGATCTGGTCGACGAGCGGGAGGCCGAAGCGCAGATCGGCGTCGTCCCGGTGCTGACCGAACCGGTGGAGATCGACCCGTTCGGGTCGGCTGACGAAGCGAACCTCAAAGACAGCCCAAGAGAGGCAGTCGACGCGCTCGATCAGAGTAATACTGCGAAAGAAAGCAACGATCACGGTCCGGACGACGTCCTGCCGGGTGTGGAACCAGACAGTCATGGGAGGGAGAGCGCGCGATGAGCCAGACCATTTCTCCCGCCGTCCAGCGGGCGGGGTCGCCGCAGGTCGCAGGATCGTCCGGCCCGGGCCAGAGAGTTTCCGGTCGCGCAGGTGCCTGGTCGGCGTCCGCTTCGACCGCGATCCGGCACTACCTCGCTACCTCACCGGGCCGGTTGCGGGTGGTGTCCGCCCTTGCCGTGCTGGCTGCCGTGCTGGTTGCGCTCGGTGGCGGTGCCGCGCTGCGCGAGCGATCCGGAGCTCTGGACGAGGCGAAGCGGTCCGCAGAGCATCTCGTGCTGGTGCAGAGCGTGCAGACCAACCTGGTGCAGGCCGACGCCGATGCCACCAACTCCTTCCTGGCCTTCGGCCTGGAGCCGCGGGCCCAGCGGGTGGACTACCTCGAGGCGCTCGGGGCTGCCTCGCGTGACCTGGCCAAGGCGGTGGACGGTGGTGCAGCCGGCCGGCTCGGTTCTGCGAACACCGCGTTGACCCGGTACACCGGGTACGTCGCTTCCGCGCGGGCGAACAATCTTCAGGGTTTGCCGGTCGGAGCGAGCTACTTGCAGACCGCCAGAGCTCTCCTGGAGTCCGATGTCCTGCCACAGCTCGAAGCCGGAGCGACCGCTGACACCGCGGCGATCGAATCGGCGTACTCGCGGGCCGGCCGGGCTGCTCTCTGGCTGGCGCTGGTAGCGATCCTCGGGCTGGGGGCGCTGATCTGGACGCAGGTCTACCTGGCCCGGCACTCCCGGCGGATCCTCAACGTTCCGCTCGCGGCGTCGACCGTCGGGCTGCTGCTCGCGGTGTTCGCGGCCACCGGTGCGATGGCCGCGGCTCAAGCGCAGGCCAATGACGTCCGGGCCGGGGATCTCGCCCAAGCCCGGGCCCTGAGCGCTTCTCGGGTGGCCGCTTTCAACGCCAAGTCGGTCGAGAGCCTGACGCTGATCAGCCGGGGTTCTGGGCCGACCCGCGAACCCAAATGGAAGGGATACATGGCGGCTGCCACCTCGGCTCTGCCCCGTGACTCCGCTGATGCTTTGCAGGCGCTGAACGCCTACGCCGCCGAACACGCCAAGATTCGCAAGCTGGACGATGACGGAAACTGGCAGCAGGCCCGCAAGCAGGCCATCGCCGTCGGCGCGTCCTCAGCCAACGCCCAGTTCGGCACGTATGCCCAGGCCACCGAGAAAGCGTTGCAGTCCCGGGCCGCGGCGGCCGACGCAGGCCTGGGGGACGCCGGAAACCTGCTCCTACCTGCCGGGCTCCTGGTTGTTCTGGTCGGCCTGCTTGCTGCGTACGGTGCCTGGTGGGGTATCTCGCTCCGACTCGACGAATACCGGTGATGACGATGAGAGCGCGTAGATTATCGGTTCTGGTGGTTGCCGCCGCTTGCTCGCTGACCACCGCTGGGTGCGGCGCTCCGGTAGCTGGGCCGGCCGCGGACGCCGGTGCTGGTGCGGCCAGAGCCGGGGCTGCTGCCGCCCTGCCGCTGGCGGCCGCTCCGGCGAACTGCAGCGACGGACGGCCGCCGAATGCCACCTTGCCGGCCGCGGTGAGCACGGATTCGAGCAATTTCCCGACCGGATCGACGATGGCCAAGATCAAGAAGCGCGGCTTCCTGCGGGTCGCCACGAACGGTGACGTGCTGAATTGGGGTGCCACGAACACGAAGACCGGCACCCCCGAGGGGTACGACGTCGAGCTCGCCGACGAGATCGCCCGGGCCCTGGGCGTGAAGCCCGAACGGACCGTGTACACGGTCATTCCGTACAGCGAGCGGCAGCGGGTGCTGGGTAGCGACCAGGTCGACCTGGTCGCCCAGCAGATGACGATCACTTGTGCACGCTGGACTGGCACGCTGAAGAGCGGGACTACCGACGTGGAGAACCCGGCGATCAACCTTTCCGTCCCGTACTACACCGCGGGCGCCAAACTGCTGGTGCGCATCGACTCGAAGGTCGAGGAGGTGGCCGGGCTGAAGGGCCAACCGGTCTGTGGCACCACCGGATCGACGAGCCTTGCCGCCGTCGCCAAACTCGGCGTGACGCCGGTGGAGGCGCCGTCTGCTGGTCAGTGCCTGGTCAAGTTCCAGGAGGGTGAGGTCGATGCCGTCGTCGGGGACGAGACCACGCTTGCCGGGTTCAGAGGTCAGGATCCAGCAACCAAGATCATCGGTGAATCGCTCAGCCCCGGGCAGTACGGCTTGGGCACCCAGGCCGGGGCCACCGACTTCACCCGGTTCGTCAACGCCGTGCTGATCCGGTTGCGCGCCGACGGCACGCTGGATCGGCTGTACGGGAAGTGGATGAAGCCGCTGGTGGGTGGCGCCCCGACGGCCGTTCCGGCGCCGGACGACAGCCGCAACATCAACGCCCTGAAGCGGCAGTCGTGATCGACTCGTCGACCGTGGCGGTGCCGTCATGATCGGGCGGCTGGTCGCGAAGTGGTCGACGTGCCACCGATGACGGTAGATCACGCTCAAGCGCCCACCGCGCCCGGTCGGCTGGGCCAGCCGATCCCGGCCGATGAGCTACTCAAATACCTTGATGCACTGGGTAATTGGCGAGCTCAGCGGCGGCAGGAACTGAGCCGGATTGACGCCGCCGCGCTGGCCGCCACGGACGCCGACAGCTACACCAGCGACCTGACGCTGGCGATGACGATCTGGCATTCCGTGTCCGAGCGGCTGGAAAAGCTCACCCAGGTCTGGGATTCCGGCCGGGTCGGGCCGCAGCAGCGGGAGGAGATGTCCCGGCTGATCTGGGGCACCGGCTCCGGGCTGGGCAACGGTGGTGGGCTCGGCCTGTCCCTGGTGGAGGCCTGCCGGCTCTCCGACGCGCTGACCGCGGCGCTGCGAGCCAGGCTCGGATTCGACCCGGTGGCAGCCGATCTCGCGGCCCGGGTGGCGGCCACTCGAGCCAGCCTGGCCCGTAGTGCCGAGGCATTGGCCAGGTCGCGAACGGCGCGGCCGAGCACGATCCCGAACGTCGACGTGCTGCGCCGCCAGCTCGAGGAACTGGCCGCCCGAGCAGCCCGGGGATCCGACGTCACCAGCCCGTTCGCCGTCCTGGAGGCATCGGCGGCGCGGGCCGAGCGGGACCTGATCGTCGCCGCCGCCTCGCATCGTGACTTGGGCCGCGATTACCGTGCCACGCTGCAACGGCGGCGGGAACTGGAGGCGCAGGAGGAAGCCCTGCGCACCCTGGTGGATCGCGCCGTCCGGGCGGTCACCCCGGTCCCGAAGATGGCCGTGCCGGATGTCGCCCGGCTGGGCCGGGTGCCCCAGACCCGGGAGGCGCTCGATGCCTACCGGGCCCGGCTGGAGAACGTCGGGCGTGCGCTGGCGATGGCCACCGACGCGTACGGCGGGGCACTGGCCGAACTGGACGAACTGCGGGGTCGGTTCTCGGCGTTCGCCGCGAAGGCAGCCTCGACCGGACGGGCCAGCGATTCTGTCGTATCCGCCACCTACGATCTGACGTACAGCGTTCTCTGGTCGGTCCCTTGCCCCATCTCCCAGGCCCGCGAACTCGTGGCGACCTACCAGCGCTTGCTTGGTTCCAACCCTGCGGGAGGAAGTGCATCATGACGTCGACCCTGGTCAGCTGTACGCAGCCGGGCTGCACCGGCACCATCGAGGACGGTTACTGCAACGTCTGCGGCGCGCCGTCCTCGGTAGCGGCGCCTGCGGCGGCGGGGAATGCTTCCGGGCAAGTCGGTTCTGGGCAGGCCGGCTCCAGGCGGGTGGGCGGTGGTTCGCAGCAGGTCGGCTCGACCCGGACGGCGTCCTCGTTCCGGCTGGCCAGCGCGCCGCTCGGGTCGGCTCGGGCGACTGGCGGCACGCATGCGACCCGCCGGTTGGGGACGACGTCCAACCGGTTGCGCGGTTCCCGGTTGGGGGCCGGGATCACCACCGTGCCGTCCGCACCGGTGATCGACCCCAGCTCAGCGATCATGGTGAACCCGGAAGTGCCGGAGGACCGGCGGTTCTGCCCGAACTGCACCAAGCCGGTCGGGCGCTCCCGGGCGGGTCGGCCGGGTCGTTCGGACGGCTTCTGCCCGAACTGCCGGTCGCCGTTCTCGTTCGCCCCGAAGTTGCAGGCCGGGGACATTGTGGCCGGGCAGTACGAGGTGGCCGGTTGCCTGGCGCACGGTGGTCTGGGCTGGATCTACCTGGCCAAGGACAAGAACGTGTCGGACCGCTGGGTGGTACTCAAAGGCCTGCTGAACTCCGGTGACCCGGACGCGCTGGCGGCGGCGATCGCCGAGCAGCGGTTCCTGGCCCAGGTCGAGCATCCGCTGATCGTGGAGATCTACAACTTCGTCACCCACGACGAGGCCGGCTACATCGTGATGGAGTACGTCGGCGGCAAGTCGCTGAAGGGCATCCTGAAGGATCGGATGCGGGCGAACGGCGGTAAGTACGACCCGATTCCGGTCGACCAGGCGATCGCCTACCTCCTCGAGGTGCTGCCCGCGTTCCAGTACCTGCACGACATGAACCTGATCTACTGCGACTTCAAGCCGGACAACATCATGCAGGCCGGCGACGCGATCAAGCTGATCGACCTTGGTGGAGTCCGCCGGCTCGACGACCTGGAATCGGCCATCTACGGCACGGTCGGGTACCAGGCGCCCGAGGTGGCCGAGGTCGGCCCCTCGGTAGCCAGCGACATCTACACCCTGGGCCGGACCCTGGTGTCGATTGCGATGGAGTTTCGCGGCAACACGTCCACCTACGTCACCAGCTTGCCGAACGTCGTCGATACCCCGCTGTTCCAGCGGTACGACTCGCTGTACCGGTTGCTGATCAAGTGCTGCGCGACCGCTCCGGTGGACCGGTTCTCCTCCGCTGACGAGCTGCGTGGGCAGTTGATCGGCGTCCTGCGTGAGGTCGTGGCGCTGGACCGGCGCGGTGACCGGCCGGCCGCGCACTCCACGGCGTCCTTGCTGTTCGAGGCGCCCGTGGTGGACAGCGACGTGCTGACCTGGCGCAACCTTCCGGACCTGCGGATCGACGACGCCGACCCGCAGGCGGCCTGGCTAGCCTCGGTCAGCGTGACCGATCCGGTCGAGCGGCTGCGGGTGCTGCGGGCCGCGCAGAACCCGTCCGTCGAGGTGCAGTTGGCCACTGCGCACGCCGCGGTCGAGGCGGGCGAGCTGGCCGCGGCCGACGCCACCGTCGGGGCGATCCTGTCGGACGACCCGTGGGAGTGGCGGGCGATCTGGCTGGCCGGGCTGGCCGCGCTGGCCCGCGACGACGCCGCCGCCGGGCAGGCAGCTTTCAACGCCGTCTACGGACAGGTACCAGGCGAGCTGGCACCGAAGCTGGCGCTCGCCCTGGCCTGCGAGAACGGCGGCCAGCCCGATGTTGCCGAACTGCTCTACCTGGCCTGCCTGCGGACCGACGCCAACTACACCGCACCGGCCGCCTTCGGGTTGGCCCGGATCCGCAAGTCCCGGCACGGCGGTGGGCAGGGCGATCTCAGCGAGGCGATCGCCGCGCTCGACATGGTGCCCTCGACCAGCCGCTCCTTCGTGGCCGCCCGCCGACAACGGGCGACGTTGCTGGTCGAGTCCGGTGGCGGGCTGGACACCCTCTCGGCCGCGCTGGACAGCATTGCCGCGATCACCATTGAGCCGCGCGATCGGGCCGGCCTGCGGGTGGAAGTGCTGTCCGCTGCGCTGGCCAAGGTCACCACGGACGGCCCGCAACCGGCCGTCCAGATCGGCGGGGTGCCGGCCGAATCCCCCGCGCTGCGCGACGGCCTGGAGCGGGCCTATCGCGATCTGGCCGGCCTGACCGAGCTAAGAGACGAGAAGATCCGGCTCGTGGACGAGGCGAACAAGGTGCGCCGGTGGACGTGGCGGTGACCGAAACCGAGGTCGCCGTGACCTGTCCGGTCTGTGGCTTCGAGGCGTATTCGGGCGACCTGTACTGCGAGAACTGCAGTGCACCGCTCCCGGGGACCGAGCAGAACCGGGCCGCCAGTGAGGCTGCGTCCTCGGCTGCGCAGACGTCGGGTGCGGGCAGGCCGTCGACAGGTACCCAGCCGATGGATGTCGGTCCGATGGCCACCACCTGCCTCAACTGCGGTGGGACGACGTTCGAGGACGGCTACTGCTCGACCTGTGGTGCGCCTGCGGTGAAGGAGCGCGACCACTTTCAGGAGCAGCCGGCTGACTGGGTGGCGGCGGTCTGTGATCGCGGCATTCGCCATCACCGCAACGAGGATGCGATGGCCCTCAGCGCGCTGGCCGAACCCGGCAGTCGCGCCGTCCTGGTGGTCTGTGATGGCGTCTCGTCCTCGATGGACCCGGACATCGCCAGCCTGGCGGCAGCTCGAGCCGCCCGGGACCTCCTGACCGACTTCGAGCCGACCAGCCCTTCGATGGCCGGCCGGATCAAGGCCTGGACCGATCGGCTCGGCGAGGCGACGACCGCCGCCAACGCGCAGGCAGTAGCGGTCTACCGGAATCCGACCAATCGGCAGGGAGAGCGCCAGAACAGCCCGCCGTCCTGCACTTTCGTCGCCGCCGTTGTGGACGGACCGGTGGTTGTCGTCGGCTGGGTGGGAGACAGCCGGGCCTACTGGCTTCCGGACGATGGCGAGTCCGAGATGCTCTCGGTGGACGATTCGTGGGCCGGTGAGGCGATTGCCGCCGGGATGTCCCGGGCCGAAGCCGAGGCCGCGCCGCAGGCCCACTCGATCACCCGCTGGCTGGGGGTGGACAGTCCGGACTTCGTGCCGCACTGCACCGCGACCAATCCGGCCGGTCCGGGCTGGCTTCTGGTCTGCTCGGACGGGCTGTGGAACTACTGTTCGGCGGCCACCGAGATGGGCGAACTGGTCGCTAGGACGGCGTCCGAGAACGCCGGTGACCCGCTCCGGACCGCCGCCGCTTTGGTGAACTGGGCCAACGCCCAGGGCGGGATGGACAACATCACCGCGGCGTTGGCCAGATTGGACCCGCGTCACGTGCCCTGAACTCATATGGTCGAACTGCACCACGACGCTTCGTCTAGAACCACCTGCCCCACCTGTACCGCTGAACGACCTGAACCGCCGAGCGACCTGAACTGCCGACGATCGACAGGAGACCGTGAGATGCCAACCTTCAGCGCCGAGGTGTTTCAGAACGAGTTCATCTCTGAAGGAGCCACGGACGTGCACGCCATCGTGTCGGTGACCTGTGTCGGTGCCGGTGAGGCAGGTAAGGGCGAAGGCGGTGACGCCGCGGAGATCATCATTGTGGATACCTCCGGGTCGATGCTGGATGCGAAGATCGTGGCCGCTCGGCAAGCGGCGGCGGTGGCCATCGACCAGATCACCGATGGCACCTGGTTCGCCGTGATCGCCGGCACTCACGTCGCCCACCGCGCCTTCCCCTTCCCGAACGCCAGAGTGGCGATGGTGCAGATGGAAGAGGGCGCCCGGGCGGCAGCCAAGCAAGCGGTCGCCCGATTCGACGCCGACGGTGGGACGGCGATCGGCTCCTGGCTGCGGCTGGCCGGTGAAATCTTCGACACCGTGCCGCAGGCGACTCAGCGGCACGCCATCCTGCTGACCGACGGGCAGAACCAGAGCGAGAAGGCACCGCAGTTCCTGGCCGCCATCCAGGCTGTGACTGGCCGATTCCAGTGTGACTGCCGTGGTGTCGGCTCCGACTGGGAGGTCTCGGAACTGCGCCAGGTGGCGAAGGCGCTGATCGGCACCGTCGAGCTGATCCGTGATCCGGAATCGATGGCGGCCGACTTCGAGAGCCTGGTCCGGCAGGCGATGAGCCGGGGCGTCGCTGAGGCCACGCTTCGGGTGTGGGCCCCGCAGGGGTCGGAAGTGCTTTTCGTCCGCCAGGTTTCGCCGACCGTCGAGGATCTCACCGGACGTCGGATCGATGTGAACCCGCTGACCGGCGCATTCCCGACCGGCGCGTGGGGTGACGAGTCGAGGGACTACCACGTGGCG
>JANNPJ010000710.1:0-11944 GCA_031400005.1 Kineosporiaceae bacterium
CCTGTTGGTGTTCTTGGGCGGGCTCGCGACCCGCGCCTTCCGTACCTACCAGGGCTCGCCCTGACCGCCCTGGGGCCCCCTGTTCGCCTCGGCGGGCTGGGGTGGGGCTTGGGGGGGGGTGGGCAACCGTGCATGATCGCGGCTGAAGAATTGCTCGCGATCATGCACGGTTGCTCGGGTACAACCGCAGGAGCGATCAGGGGACTGGAGATTAGCCGGCGAGTTTGAGCTGGAGGGCCTCGAGGATCGGCACCTGGCCTTTGACCAGCTTGACCGCCGCCTCCTCGAGCGTGACCCAGGCGGCCCGGTCCAGCTCCGGGTACGCCTGGAACCGGCCCGAACGCGGTGGCCACTCCAGCTCGAACGTGTTGCTGACCATGGTGGAGACATCGAAGTCGGCTTGCACGGCGAAGGTCGTGAGGATCTTGCCATTGGGCTGGATGGCGGTACCGAGGTCGAGGTACGGCCCAGCGGGTGCGGGCGAGCCCATCTCCTCCTCGAACTCCCGCCGAGCCGCAGCCATCGGCTCCTCGGGTGGCACGTACTCGCCTTTCGGGATCGACCAGCCCCCGGTGTCCTTCTTTACCCAGAACGGGCCGCCCATGTGCCCGATCAGCACCTCCAGCCGGTCGCCGGCCGTTCGGTACACCAGCAGGGCCGCGCTCGTCCTCCGGTTGCTCGTCATCAGGCAATCATGCTGGATGATCGAGGGGTGAGCCGTCACCGATCCCTGCCACACGTCGAGCCGTCGACAGCGATGCCGGTCGATCTGGGGACCGCAGAGCTGGTTGCGGATCCGGACCGGCCGAGGTCGTGGACCCTGCTGGTCGACGGCACCCCGCAGTCCCACGTCGACCTCGACGACCCGACCCACCTGGAATTCGAGTATGTCCGCTGGCTTGGTCACCTCGCGGATCTGGCCGGAGCACAAGCCGGGCCACCGGCCGGATCACCGGCCAGACCACAGGCCTGGGCGCAGCCGTCGGCGCCGTTAAACGTGCTGCACCTCGGCGGTGGGGCCTGGACGTTGGCCCGGTATCTGGCCATCACCCGGCCGGGGTCCAGGCAGCGGGTGGTAGAGCTGGACGCCGCACTGGCGGAGTTCGTCCGGGCTCGGCTGCCGTCGCCGAACTCGGGCATCCGGATTCGCGTCGGTGAGGCTCGGGAGGTGCTCGGCTCGCTCAGCACCGACAGCGTTGATTTCATCGCGGTGGACGTCTTCGCCGGCGCCCGAATCCCCGCCCACCTGACCTCGGTGGAGTTCGTCGCCGAAGCGGGACGGGTGCTGCGGCCCGGTGGAACCTACGCGGCGAACCTGGCGGACGGCGCACCGCTGGCCTTCGCCCGAAGCCAAGCGGCGACCGTGAGCTCGGTGTTCACCGAGACCGCGCTGATCGGCTCGCCGCAGGTGTTCCGGGGGCGCAGATTCGGCAACTTCGTGCTTGCCGGGACGCAATCCGTGGCCACCGCCGCGGGCTGGGCCGATCTTTCCCGCCGAACCGCAGCCGACCCGTTTCAGGCTCGGGTCGTCACCGGTGCCGACCTGGCGAAGTTCGTCGCCGGGGCCAGGGTGATCACCGATGCCACAGCCCTGCCTTCCCCGCCGCCACCGATCGGCTTGATGGCGCTTTGAAGATCACGGTGGGTCGGCTACAGGGGTTGCCAGGAAGGCCGGGCGGCCCAGGCTTCGGCGTAGTAGGCGGCGTGCTCGAGCTGGGTTGCGCAGGCCTCGTCAAGCAACACGGTGGCGTGCGGGTGCAGTTGGACGACGGACGCCGGGCAGGACGCCGTGAGTGGTCCCTCCACGGCTCGGGCCACGGCCGGGGCCTTCGCCTCCCCGGTGGCGATCAGCAGCAGGTGCCGACTGCGCAGAATGGTGCCGAGCCCCTGGGTGATCACGTGCTGGGGCACCTCTTCGGCGTCGGTGAAGAACCGGGCGTTGTCCGCCCTGGTCCGCGCATTGAGCGTCTTCAACCGGGTGGTCGAGGTCAGCGATGAGCCCGGCTCGTTGAAGGCGATGTGCCCGTCCGATCCGATGCCGGCAATCTGCACATCCACGCCCCCGGCGTCCACAATCGACTGCTCGTACCGGAGGCACTCGGCCAGCAGGTCGTCGGCGCTGCCGTCGGGACCTTGCACCGCATCGGGTTTCAGGTCAAGGTGATCGGTCAGCCCGTGCCGGATCACGACGGCGTACCGCTGCGGGTGATCCTTCGGCAGGCCCACGTACTCGTCCAGAGTGAACGCCCGGGCGTGGGCGAAACTCAGCCCTTCCTCGCGGTGCCGGCGGATCAGTTCGGCGTAGAGCGGCTCCGGGGTCGACCCGGTCGCCAACCCGAGCACGGGCTCGGACCGGTCCCGCAGCACCCGCTCGATCACGTCCGCTGCCAGCAGACCGATCTCGGCCGCACCGGGAAGCACGATGACCTCCATCAGACCACCGTCCATTCCGGGCTTGTGGTCGTGGCCGTGCGCACGTCATGCAGCACCCGGCCACCGACGATGGTTGCCACCGGCTGAAGGTCCTCTGTGAGCAGGACGACGTCCGCTACCGACCCGGGCTGCACTCGGCCGAGGTCAGGGCGCCCCAGCAGATCCGACGGAACCGTGGTCGCGGCCCTCAGCGCCTCGACCGAACTGAGGCCGGCGAACCGGGCAAGCAGTCGCACGCATTCGTCCAGGCCGACGGCGCTGCCGGCCAGGCCGCCATCGTCGGTCGTCCGGACCGAGCCGGCACCGATCAGCACCTGCCGGCTGCCCAACCGGGACAGGCCGTCCGGCTGGTCGAGCGCCGCCGTGGTGTCGCTGACCGCGAGAAATCGGCGCGGTCCCAGTGCCCGGTACGCCGCAGCAACCGTCACCGGGTGCACGTGCAGTCCGTCGACGATCACCCCGGCAACCAGATTCTCGGTACCGAGCACCGCGCCGACCGGCCCAGGCTCGCGGTGATCCAACCCGGGCATCGCGTTGAACAGGTGAGTGACCGCCCGAGCCCCGGTCGCGATCGCGGCCTGCACCTGCGTCAGGGTGGCCGCGGTGTGCCCGATCGAGACCAGCACCCCCCGAGCGACAAGTGCGCCGATCACCTCGAGCGCATCGGGCAGTTCGGGAGCGAGGGTGACCATCGTCAGCCCGGCCTCGGCACTCCAGCCGGTGATCAGTTCGGCCGAGGGCTCGCGCAGCAGATTCCGGTCATGGACGCCGGGACGCTGCGGCGACAGCATCGGGCCCTCGAAGTGCAGTCCAAGCGGGCGAGCACCCATCGGGACGTCGTCCGGCCGTCCCGTCGCCAGGGCGCTCAGCGCCCGGTCACGAGTCCGCGCGTCCGTTGTCACCAGGGTCGGAAGAAATGAGGTGACGCCGTGCCGCGGTAGGGCGGCGGCTACCTCCCAGAGCCGCTCCGGTTCGCCCGTGACATCCACTCCGGCCGCGCCGTTGACCTGCAGGTCAATCAGGCCTGGCGCGACCAGCAGGCTGGCGGCGTCGATTCGCTGCACCAGGATGCTCCCGGCGGGAAGCGTCAACTCACCGGGCGCGGCGACGGCGGACACCCTGCCGCCGGACAGCAGCAGGTCGGCCAGCTCGCTTCGCCCGGTGTCCGGGTCCAGCAGGCGGCCCCCGGTGATCACTAGGGTCGGGATAGGCCCGCCGTGCTCGGTCATGCCGGGACATCCTCGCTCGTCTCGAGATCGGCTCCGCCGCTGGAGCCAACTCTGGCACCGGTTTCGACGCCGGATCCGACTCCGACGCCAACTCCGGTACCGACGGCGGCGCGGGCGAGCAGGGCGGCACCAATGGCGGCGATCGGCTGATCGCGGGGGATCAGCGACACCTTGGCCGACAAGTTCAGCCCGCGCAGGAACGCCGACCCCTCGGCCTGCCGGTCCAGTGCGGTGGCGATCGCCTGCCGGAGCGGCTCGCCGACCTCCGACACTCCGCCACCCAAGACGAAGAGATCGACGTCCACGGTGAGCGCGAGCAGTCGCACCGCGCTGGCGAGGTAACCGGCCACCTCGTCACGGATCACCACGGCTCGGGGATCACCGGCGGCGGCAGCGTCGAACAGCGCCTGCGCCGGATGCTTGGTGCCGGGCCCCGAGTCGATGCCGGAGGCGGCGTCCGGATGGCTGGGCCAGCGGGCGTCGATCGCGCTACCCAAGACCAGTACCTCCAGGCAACCGCGTTGCCCGCAGGCGCAGACCGGGCCGGCCGGGTCGACTGGGATATGCCCGATCTCACCGGCGGCATTATGCGGTCCGCGGCGGAGCACGCCGTTCAGCACGATCCCGGCCGCCAGACCGGTGCCGATGCTCAGATAGGCCAGATCCACCTGGTCCAAGCGGTCCACCTGGTCCAGGCGGTCAATCCGATCCAGACGGTCCAGGCGCAGGTGCGCGGCGACCCCACAGGCCGCTGCATTGACATCGTTCTCCACCATCACCGGCAGATTCAGCCGGCGCTGCAACCGGTCGGCCAGCGCCAGACCGCCGGTGC
The DNA here is from genome assembly GCA_031400005.1 of Kineosporiaceae bacterium. Taxonomy (GTDB): domain Bacteria; phylum Actinomycetota; class Actinomycetes; order Actinomycetales; family Kineosporiaceae; genus JANNPJ01. The sequence goes on from JANNPJ010000710.1 coordinate 4,495, forward strand.
CGACGCCGAGGTTCACCGCGTGCGTGACGGCGCCGCGCTCGGCGTCCACCAGCCCCGGAACGCCGATCCCGACCCCACTGAAAAGCTCGGCCGGAACAGTGTTTTGGCCATTCCGCCCATTCCGACCATTCTGCCCGGTTCGCACGGCAAGTCGTCCGGCCAAGGCGGTCAGCGCGCGGGACGCGGTGTCGACCACGCCGTCCGGGCCCTGGAACGTGGCCAGTCGGACCTGCTCGATCACGCGCGGCCGGGCGTCGTCCCCGACCATCTCGACGGCCACGGCGAGCACCTTGGAACCACCGATGTCCAGGCCGGCCAGCAGGCTGCGGTCACTCATCGGGTGGTCCCTCCGGGTTCGGTGCTCTCAGGAGTTGGGAACTGCTCAGGGTTTCGGAGCTCATTGTCCCGGATGCCACCAGCGTCCCGCGCGGTCAGGACTTCGGCCGCTGCCGTCAGGCTGACGGCCGATCCACCATAGGTCCATAGCTTGGTTGCCCCGGGCAGCCCGGTCGGTGTCCCGGCCGCGTCCACCACTGGCCAGCCGGTCTCCACGGTGACCAGGTCTGGTCGGGCAAGGGCGAGTTGGGTGAGCTGGTCGGCGACCCATGGATGCCGGTGCGCGTCCCGGACGACGGCAATCAGCGCCCGCCCGGTCCCTACCCGTAGGTGCCCGGCGACGCTCGGCCCGGCGCCTGCGTCGGCGCGCCGGCCCTCGATGCCCGGCAGCAGGTTGGCCAGCGGGCCGGACAAGCCCCACGGCGCCGGGCCGGCCGCGATCCCGGGGGTGACGTCGAACTCCACCACGACGGCACCGGCCAGCGGCGGAATCCCGGCGGCGGCCTCGATGTACAGCGCGCGGCGGGCGGCCTCCTGGTTGGGGTCGGTGGCATTCACCGGATCCGCTGAGTCGTTCGTCGACCCGGATCGGTTGACCAGCGTGCTGATCAGTTTCTCGACGCGGGACGTCGCCTCGGCCAGCCGGGCGGCGGGCAGTCGGCCCTCGCGCACCGCAGCGACGATCGTGTCCACCACGTCCGGCAGCAGCTGTTCCTGCTCGCCGGGGTAGTGGTCCGGACCGAGGCAGAGCAGGTCGGCGCCCGCGGTGAGGGCAGCCACCGCGGCATTCGCAATGCCGCCGTACGGACGGCTGGCCCCAACCATGTCCAGCGCGTCCGTCACCAGCACACCCTCGAAACCCAGTTCGCGGCGCAACAACTGCAGCACCGCCGGGCTGGTGGTGGCCGGCCGCTCGGCGTCCAGTGCAGTGATCACGATGTGCGAGGTCATCACCGCGGCCGTGCCGGCTCGGACGGCGGCGGCGAACGGCATCAGTTCCCGGCTCCATAACGTGGTCAGGTCGAGGTCCAGCCGGGGTACGGAAAGGTGCGAGTCTTCGACAGTGGCACCGTGGCCGGGGAAGTGCTTGACGCAGGCCGCCGTCCCGGCGTCCTGCAGACCGGCGACGAACGCCTCGACGTGCCGGGCCACCCGCGCTGGATCGGCACCGAAACTACGGACACCGATCACCGGGTTGTCCGGTTCGCAGTTCACGTCGGCGACCGGTCCGAGGTCGAGGTCGATCCCGAGGTCCTTCAGTCGTCGTCCCAGTCCGGCGGCCACCTGGCGGGTCAGTGCCGGGTCGTCGGCGGCACCGAGGACGGCATGGCCGGCGGTCGGGCTGCCGCGGTGGGCATCCAGTCGGGTGACGTCGCCGCCTTCCTCGTCGAGGGTGACCACCGTGCCGTCCGGGGACGCCCGGTGTAGCGCGGCTGCCAGTTGCTTGACCTGCTCGTCGTCCCCAGTCAGGTTCGACCCGAACAGGCAGATCGAACCGATCCCGGCGGCGAGACCGGTTTCCAGCCAGTTCGGTATCTGGGTGCCGAAGAACGACACCATCAGCACCCGATGCGCCTGTCGGCGCAGCACTCGGTCACTGGGGGATGTGGGGTCGACGTCCGTCGAGCCGTCGTTCACCGGTGTCCCGCTCGGCGTGTGATTCATCCCTTGACGGCTCCCGCGGTCAGGCCCGACGTCATCCGGGACTGAACGATCAGGAAGAAGATGATCACCGGAATCGCCAGTAGCGTGGAGCCAGCCATCACCCCACCCCAGTCGGTGCCCTTGGCGCCGGAGTTGAAGGCCTGCAACCAAACTGGCCCGGTCTGATTCTGTGGCTTGTTCATCAGCACGAGGGCAAACGTGAACTCGTTCCAGGCCTGGATGAACGCGAACGTCCCGGTCGCGACCAGGCCGGGCGCCATCAGCGGAAAAGTGATCTTGCGAAAGGCCTGGACCCGGCTGCATCCGTCCACCATCGCGGCCTCCTCCAGATCCACCGGCACCCCGGCAACAAAACCGCGCAGTACCCAGATCGTGAAGGGTAGGACAAAGACCAAGTAGACCAGTGCCAGGCCGAAGACGGTATTGATCAGCTGCCAGCCGTCCATCACCTTGAACATCGAGATCATCATCGCCTCGGGCGGGATCATCTGAATGATCAACACGGTGACGATGAACCCGGTCCGGCCACGGAAGCGCAGCCGGGAAAGCGCGATGGCGGCCAGTAGCGCCAGGACGAGCGCGCAACCGACGGTCAGGAGGCTGACCAGCAGGCTGTTTCGCAACGACTCGACGAAGAAGCCTCGGTTGAACACCTTGCGGTAGTTGTCCAAAGTGCCGTTCAGCGGCAGGAACGAGGGGTCGGCACTCTGAATGTCGGAGCCGTGCTGCAGCGAGGTGTTGAGCATCCAGTAGACCGGCCCGAGCGCGCAGATGATGACGACGACCGCGGCCACATTCGCGGCAATCGTGCCGGCCCGGGTGGCGCCCGGCCGCCAGCTGGCTCGGGTTCGCCGGATCGTCCGGCCGGTCGCCGGGTCGCCGGGGACTGACGCCGGCACGGTGCCGGCCGGGGTCAGGCTGCTGGTTGCGCTCACAGTTCCTCCGTTCTGGCCATCTGCCGCAGGTAAAACAGGCTCAACCCCAGCATGATCAGCACCATCACCACCGCGATCGCGGAACCGACGTCAAACCGGCTCTCTCACCGAAGGAGATCCGGTACGTGTAGATGCCGAGCACATTGGTGTCCCGGGAGATGCCGCCGGCCGCTTGCAGAACGTAGATCTGGGTGAACACCCGGAAGTTCCAGAGCACCGACAGCGCCGTGAGGATCAGCAGGATCGGTTTCAGCACCGGGACCACGACGTGCCGGAACCGCTGCCAGCCGTTCGCGCCGTCCAGCTGGGCGGCCTCGATCAGATCCGCCGGCACCTGGGTGAGCCCGGCATAGAGGGTGAACGTGACGAACGGAATGCCCATCCAGACCACAACGAAGGTAGCGACCAGGAAGAACGACAACGGGTTTGAAAGCCACGAATGGCCGCTGAAGTCACCTGCGCCGACCGTGGTCAGCAGCCAGTTGAAGACGCCGAACTGGGTATCGAACATCCATAGCCAGACCACGGTGGACGACAGCGGGGGCATCGCCCAGACCAGCAGCAGCGACGTCAGCAACAGCAGGCGTAGCATCCGCCCGACCCGCTGGATCAGCAAGGCGATCAGCATCGCGATGGTCATGGTCAGTACGACGGTTTCGGCACAGAACCCGACCGTGCGGGCGAGCACGACCCAGAACTGGTGATCGGTGAGGACCCGTCGGTAGTTGTCCAGCCCGGCGAAATCGGGCGGAGCGCCGAACTGCTGTTTCAGGCCGAAGGTCTGCACCGACATCAAAACCAGTCGGATCAACGGGTAACCGAGCACCAGAACCAGGACGACGGTGGCTGGCGCGAGTAACCAGTACGGCAGCAGACGGGTGGCGATCCGTCGCCGGCGGGCCGCCACGGGCCGGTGCGGGGCCCGTGGCGGCGACAGCGGATGAGTCGTCATCGGTTGAGCGCGGTCTCGATCTCACCGTCGGCCCGCTTGGCCTCGGCGGCGACGTCGCCGCCCTTGGCGATGGACACCATCATGTCCGGTAGCACCGAGGAACTCTCGACGCTGGCCCAATGCTCGCTGGCCGGAACGAATCGCGTGTTCTCAGCGGCCTTCGCCTGTGCCTTCCCGGCTTCACCACCGCCGACCTGGCTGAGCAGGGACTTCTTGGCCGGTAGCAGGCCGAGCGCGGCGAACTGCTTCTGATAGCCGTCGCTGGTCATGATCTTCAGCAGGTCGTAAGCCAATTCCGGGTTCTTCGACTTGGCTGCGACGGCCAGGTTGGAGCCACCGAGGAAGGCCGGAGCCGTGCTGCCGGCGGTCTTGCCCGGCAACGCGAAGGCGCCGATCTTGGACTCCATCTTCGGACAGCCGTCGTCCTTGTTGATGATCTGACCGCCCTTCCACCCCGGGCCCATCAACATGCCGATCTGGCCGGCGCAGAAAGCCAGGTAGTCCTTCGACTCATCGGCGTCCTTGGGTGCACCCGATGCCTTGTCCATGATGGTCTTGACCGTGGTCAGGCCGGCCACGGACTCCGGACTGGACAGCTTGCCGGCCCACTTGTCGCCGTCCTTGACGGCGATGTCACCGCCGTTGTCCCAGATGAAAGGCAATGCGGCGTACCAGTACTTGCCCGGTAGATAGATTCCGGAGAAGTTCTTGGTCTTGGCGTTGTCGGCCTTCAACTTGATCCCGGCGTCGACGAATTCCTTCGTCGAGGTCGGCACCTCGATTTTCGACTTGGCCAGTAAGTCCTTGCGGTAGAACACGACTCGCGCGCCACCGTAGTACGGGACGGCGTAGAATTTGCCGTCGTAGCTGCCGGACTCGACCAGGCTCTGCACCAGGTCATCGCCACCCAACTCGGCCTTCTTGTCACTGATGTCCAGCAGGGCTCCACCGGCCTCGAACGCCTGCGCCTGGGTGTTGCCCAGTTCGACAACATCAGGGCTGTCGCTGCTGGGCAACGCGGTGGTCAGCTTCTCCACGACGCCGGTCCACTGCTGGCGCTCGAAAACTACTGTAGATCCTGGATGCAACTTGGTGAACTCTGCGGTGGCGTAGTCGACCATCGCCTGAGGCGTGTCCTCGCCGTTCAGCCAAAGCCGGACGGTTCCGGTTTTCGCTGTGGGGCTGCTGCTTTCGGTGGTGTTGTCACTGTTTCCACAGGCGGTCAGGGCAAGGCTTGTGGTCACTGCCACCGCTGCCAATGCGCGAATGTTCATAGAATCCTCCAGAGCGACGGAACCAGGGGCGGGGGACAGCTGGCATGAGTGCGAGCTGAACTGGTCGTGCTGCGGGCTGCTCTTGCTTTTGCATCGGGACATTGCGGTGCCGTGGCAATGGCTCAGTGGGCTGTGCCACGCTGTTCGCTCGTAGGAATGTTGCGGAATCGAGCTGTCTTATTCAGTGCTACTTTTCGAGTAACTGTTGATGGGCTGAGCCGAATCAGGAGACGCCGAGTTCACCGGACAACACCAGCACCGCGGCGCCAAGCAAAACACTGTTCTCATGCAGCGTGGAAAGCCGGATATCGAGGGCTTCGGCGACAACCGGCATGACCCGACGGCGAACGGTGGTGCTGAGGGATTCCAGCAGCGCTCCACCCAGCAGATCCGGCGGACCGTTGAGCACGATCGCGCCGAGGTCGAGCGTGCTGATCACGGGAGCCAGCGCAATGCCCAGTCGTTTTCCGGCGTTTGCCAGGACTCGTCGCTGGTCGGTGGCGCTCAGTCCCTCCAGTCGGGAGCGCAATTGGGGGGCGGCGAGGACGGTCTCCAGGCAGCCGACCCGTCCGCAGGCGCAGTCGGCACCGCGTTCCTCTACGGTGACATGGCCGATCTCACCGGCCGTGAAGCGCTCGCCGCGCACCAGGGCGCCGTCCAGCAGGATTCCGCCGCCGACACCCAGGCCAACGGTGATGACGAGAACCCCGGCGACACCGGCTCCGCCAAAGCTGTGTTCAGCCAAGGCGGCCGCGTCGGCGTCGTTTGCCACATGCACCGGCAGATTCAGGACGGTCTTCAGCGTGGCTGCGAGCGGCACGTCCGACCAGCCGAGGTTGGGTGCCTCGAGGACTGTCCCGGCAGAGTTGACGACGCCCGGACTGCCGACGCCGACGCCGAGCACCGGTCGCTCCGCCCCGGCGACCAGTGCTTCGGCGAGATCGGTGACCAGATCGATGGCGGCGGTACCGGTCTTGCCGGCGCGGTCGACCTCGGTGCTGGAAAGGATGGTTCCGTTCAGGTCGAGCACCGCCCCACGTACCTGCTGATCGGGAGACAGGTCGATGCTGACGATGTGGGCGGCTGCGGGATCGAAACCGACTAGCGTGGCTGGCTTTCCAACTCTGGAGGCGGTTCGGGTGCCGAGTTCGACGGCCAGTCCCTCGGCCAGTAGGTCGCTGATCAGCGCGCCGATCGTCACCGGGGTAAGTGCGGTGACCCGGGCCAGATCTGCCCGGCTCTGCGGTCCATCGCTGTACAGGGACTGGAGCACCAGAGAGCGATTGTGACCGCGTGCTTGCCCAGGCATCACTTTGGTGGTGGGCCGAAGCGTGCGACCTGAGCTGACTGTCATGCGGTTAGTGAAGCGTCTTTATAAACCAAGCGTCAAGAGCCTTGCTGATAACAATCCGGTCGGATCAGGGCAAGGATACCGATCAGCCAGGCCGACGTTCACCAAACCGCTCGCGATCATGCACGCTTGGCGGGGCGGGTTGCGGGCAACCGTGCATGATCGCGGGCAGGTTTGGGCGCCGGTATCGAGGGCTCCGAATTCGCCAACAGGATCTGATCGCGGATGCGGAACTGGGCACCACAAGGGTGAAGAATCGCCAATTGCGCCCACTATCGTCACGTAATCGGCAGATAGTGGACGCAATTGGCGATCTTGGTGGCAGGTCGCCGCAATTTCGACGGATCGCCGAGGCGGTGCTGATCGCCGGGGAGTTGCTGGACACCCCCGGGGAGGGTCAGGCCAGGGCGGCCTTGATGGCGGTCGCCAGCGGCGTGGTCGCCCGGCCGATCAGGCGGCTCAGGTCTCCACTGCGGACCTCCAGGTCGCCCTCGGACACGGCGCGGTCGATGTCCGCGACCATGGCTGCCACCGGTGCGGGCAGGCCGACGACGTCCGCCAGCATCTTCTCGTACTCGACGACCGGGATGTCCTGGTAGGCAACAGATGTACCGCTCTGGGCGGTGATCGCCGCGGCCAGCTCGGTCTGGGTGTACGCGACGTCCCCACCGAGCTCGTAGACCGCACCGGCCTGGTCGTCAGCGGTCAGCACCGCAGCTGCGGCCTCGGCGTAGTCGATCCGGCTGGCGCCGCTGACCCGGCCCTGTCCGGCGCTGCCGACGATGACCCCACGCTCCAGCGTGGCCGGCAGGGTCTGGGTGTAGTTCTCGTGGTACCAGCTGTTGCGCAGCAGGACATACGGGATACCCGCGGTGGCCAGCACGGCCTCGGTTGCCTGGTGGTCAGCGGCCAGGATCATCGTGGTGCTGCTGGCACC
>JANNPJ010000741.1:0-1835 GCA_031400005.1 Kineosporiaceae bacterium
GACATCAGTCCGACCGCCTGCGGAGTCATGCAGCGGCAGCTCGCCCGGATCGGGCAGACGGTCAAGATCGTGGGGTTGCCGGTTACGGTCGATGACCTCAAGGCGCTCAAGCCCTTCGAGTTCCAGAACTGGGTAATCAACCGGATCAACGGCACGCATTCGCCGCGCAAGTCCGGCGACATGGGAATCGACGGGCATACCTTCTTTACCCACGATCCCGTCCAGGTGAAGCAGGCCGAAGGGATAGGCCGCAACATCGTTGACAACTTCGAGACGGCCATCAACAGAGACAAGCGCCAGAAGGGCTACATCGTGGCGCTGAGCTTCGGACGCGGCGCGAGAGAAGAGGTCGCCAGAGCCAAAGCGCATGAGTGACTCGACATTGAGCTGATCGAGGTCCAAGCGCTCCTAGATGGAACCCACCCGCTCGCCAAGAACGAATCCACCATCTTCGGGACTGAGGTCGCCCCAATCATCCCGCGCGATGTGACGACACTCCCAACGGTCGAGGAACTGGTGACCGAGGATCGCGGTCTTGCTCGCGCCGCCGAAGCACCCGCAAGCTACGAATCCGACGATTCAAACTGATGCACTACCGGCCGGTCAACACCCGTCTACGGGTGATAATGTAGCCGGTGGCACGGAGGCCCAGATCCGGCCCTCGGCTGGCCGTGCATGCATCTCGAAAGCAGCGAGTCGGGAGCAGGAGGGAGGCCTTGGTGGTCGTACGAGCATCGCCCATCCCATTGTATGTGCAGATCGAGGAAGAGCTGCGCGGGATGATCGTCAGCGGCACGCTGGATCCGATGGAGCGAGTCCCGTCGGAGGCTGAGCTGTCCAGGGCGTTCAGCGTCAGCCGGATGACCGCACGCAAGGCGCTCGATCGGCTCGTTGGCGACGGCCTCCTGTTCCGCAAGGCTGGCAAGGGCACCTTCGTCGCCAATCCCAAGATCTCGCACGGACCCTCGCAGCAGCTGAGCTTCTCGGCCGCGATGCGGGCGCTCGGCCTGGCGCACTCGACGCGGGTCCTCGAGGCCGGCATGGTCTCCGCCCCCTCGAACGTCGCGATCGCACTCGGACTGCCGTCCGGTGCGCCGACCGTCTACATCCGCCGCTTGCGGTTGGTCGCAAAGGAGCCGGCCGCCCTCCACCTCTCCTATCTGCCGGCGCAGTATGCGGCGCTGCTGGACGGGGATCTCACCGGTTCGCTCTACGACCTCATGGCGAGCATGGGTGCCCGTGTCGAACAGGCCCGCGATAGTCTGGAAGCGGTCGCGGCCAGTGGCGATGAGGCGCGGCTCCTGAAGGTCGACATTGGCACACCGATGATCTTCGTGTCCGGCGTGGCCTACTCGAGCGACTTGGAGCCGCTGCGCTACTCGGAGGCCCTCTACCGTGGCGACCGGTTCCGGTTCGGCGTCGATACCACCCGACCGGCTGACCTGCGGATGGAGATCAAGGAGGACGCGGAGGACGGCACTTTGACCCTGATGACGGTCGCGCATCGGCGATCATGAGTTAATATACCTGGCTATAGGCGTATGCACAGGTGGTCTCCTGAGGATTGCCGGACAGGGAGTGATTGAGGACGCCGACGCAGTCGTCATCGGCGCTGGTGCCTTTGGCGCGGCTGTCACGTTCCACTTGGCCAAGCTCGGGAAGCGTGCTGACTTGATGGCTCGCAGCGGAGGGGCCGCGTGCAGGGAAGGACGGAGAACTCCGAGTTCAGGTTGCTACTGCGTCGGTACCGCCTGGCTGCCGGCTTGACTCAGGCTGAACTGGCCAGGCGAGCCGGGCTGTCCGAGCGGGCCATTCAGGATCTGGAACGCGGCATT
>JANNPJ010000770.1:0-6386 GCA_031400005.1 Kineosporiaceae bacterium
GACCCGTACCGTCGGCGGACGGCAATGACCGCGCCCCTATGGTTCGTGAAGTACAGCGACCACGCAGACGTAGAGGCGGGCGTAGCCATCGCTGAGATACTCCATGCCGACCCGGATCCCCTCGTCCACAAGCCGGTCGGCATCTACCTTGCTTACGCAGGCGAGCGACTGCCGGAACGGCTGACCGAGTTCCTCGACCTCCGAGGCACGGCGATGCCGCGTGCGGCGTACCGCATCGCGATACGCAAACGAAGGCTGGCAGCGAGCAACGGCTGAACCGTCACCTTCTCAGCGGGGGAGGCAATCCTGGAGTAGCGTTAGGTCGCTATGCGTGACGAAGCAGGGAATCTGCCTCAGGAGCTGACGAGCTTCGTCGGTCGGCGACGTGAGCTGTCGGAGGTGAAGCGGCTGCTGGCCGGGTCGCGGCTGGTGACGCTGGTCGGCATGGGAGGCGTGGGCAAGACCCGGCTGGCGTTGCGGGTGGCTGCGGACGCTCACCGGAGCTTCCGGGCCGGGGTGTGGCTGGTGGAGTTCGACCAGGTGCAGGACGCCGGACTGGTCGGGCACACGGTGTTGCACGCGCTGGGATTGCGAGAACAGCCTGGGCTGGCGCCGGCCGCGATACTCAGCGACTACCTGGCCGAGGCGCGGCTGCTGCTGGTGCTGGTGCTGGACAACTGTGAGCACCTGGTGGGTGGGGTCGCGAAGCTGGTGGAGACCCTGCTGCGGGACACCTCCGGGCTACGGATCCTCGCCACCAGCCGCGAACCGGTGCACGTCGAGGGCGAGACGCTGTACCCGGTCACGCCGCTGACAGTGGCGGACCCGAGGCGCCCGATGCCGGTGGGAGAGCTGAGCGGGTATGACGCGGTGGCCTTGTTCGCCGAGCGAGCCGGGACGGTGGTGCCCGGGTTCGAGCTGAGCGATGCTCACCGGCAGGCGGTGGCCGAGATCTGCTCACAGCTGGACGGCCTGCCGCTGGCGATCGAGTTGGCGGTGGCACGGCTGAAGGTGCTGACCCCGGAGCAACTGCGGGACCGGCTCGCCGACCGGTTCCGTCTCCTGACCAGCGGCCACCGCAACGCCCCCGGGCGACAACGGACGCTCACCGCCTCGCTCGAGTGGAGCTTCTCGCTGTGCACGCCGCAGGAGCGGCACGTGTCGGCCGGTCTCAGCGTGTTCGTCGGCGGATGCGAGCTCGACGCGGCCGAAGGGGCTTTCCCCGGCGACGATGTCCCTCCGGCAACGGTGCCCGAGGTCCTCGCCTCGCTAGCCGACAAATCGATCCTCAGCGTCGAGGAGTTCGCGTCCGGGACGCGGTACCGAATGCTGGAGACGGTTCGGGAGTACGCCACGACGATCCTGCACTCGACCGGAGACTACGAAGCCGCGCGAGGCCGCCATGCCGACTGGTACGAGGACCTCGTCCACCGGCTCAACCGCGAATGGATCAGCGGTCGGCAAGAGTACTGGCTGGCCCGGATGCCCCTGGAGTTGCCCAACCTGCGTGCGGCATTGGAGACCAGGCTGAGTGCAGGCGAGGGGGAAGCAGCGCTACAGATCCTGGTGGCGATCCCTCCGGCCTACGTGTGGGCCCGGGACCTGCTCGGCGAGACGCGCCGCTGGCTGACCCGGGCCCTCGCCCTCGCCACGGAGCCGGGTCCGACCCGAGCCCGGAGCTTGGTGCTCGCCGCCCAGCTCGCGATCGCGCAAGGCGACCTCCCTGCTGCGATGCCGCTGCTGGCCGAAGGCCGTCAGCTGGCCCGCCGGACGGACGACGCGGCGGCGTTGGCCTTCGCCGGGTACGCCGCAGGGACGCTTGCTACGTCCGCCGGCGAACCGGCCGCCGCCCTCCCGCACTACGACGAAGCCCTGAAGATCTGCGCCGCCCTGCCGACCCTGAACCAGCGTCTCGATCTCCTGCTCGCATGCGCAGTCGCCGCCGGGCTCGCCGGTGACGAGCAGCGCGCGGCGGCCTGCCACGAGGAGATCGTCGCGATCACTGAACCGGTGGGTGAGCGGTTCAACCGCTCGAACTCCCTGTGGGCACTGGGGTTGGCGGCGTGGCAGCAGGGTGACGGCCCCCGGGCGCTGGACCTGCAACGACAGGCGCTGCGGCTCAAGTGGCAAATCGACGACCGGCTCGGCGTCGCCACCTCGGTCGAGGCGCTGGCCTGGGTCACCGCCCCAGAGGACCCGGAACGGGCGGTGACCATGCTCGGCGGTCTCACCGCCGTCTCACAGACGACGCAGACCGCCGTCGCCGAGTCTCAACACCAGTTCGCCGACTTCCGGGCGACGTGCCTGCGCCGCACGCGCGAGGCCCTGGGCGACGTCGCGTTCGAGGCAGCGATGGACCGCGGCCGCCGGATGGAGCCAGACCGCGTGATCGCCTACTGCCTCGGCGTGCGGGTGGCGGATCTGCTCGATGTGGGTGCGGCGTCCACGCCGCAACCGCCGGCCGACGACCCCCTGACCGAGCTGACCCCCCGGGAACGAGAGATCGCCGAGCTGGTCGGGAAAGGGTTGAGTAACCAGGAGATCGCGGACGCGATGTTCCTGTCCCGGCGGACGACGGAAGGCCACGTCGGACGGGTCCTGATCAAGCTCGGATTCACGTCACGCACGCAGATCGTCGCGCTAATCGCCGGACGGGAGGGCGCGCCGGGTCATGGTCGATCCGACCCCAGCCTCGAATCGGACTGAGCCGCTCGGTCGGACTGCCTGCATCTAAAGTGGACTTGAGGTCAAGAGGTCCCCTCGTCCAAGGGCATCTAGGCTCGGCCAGATGGAACTCCACCCGATTTCCGAGACCGGCGTATCGCCTAATGCCCGCAGCGTCGAGTCCTACGAGGACATCGCAGAGGACTACGCCAGCGAGACCACCGGAGCCCGCGTCCTTTCCGGCGGGCTGACCCGTCTAGCCGAGGTTGTTCCGGCCGGTCATGTCTTGGAAATCGGCTCAGGTCCCGGGTGGGATGCCGATGCCCTCGAGGAAGCCGGACTGAAGGTCCGCCGTACGGACATCACCCAGGCATTCATCGACGTCCAGCAGGCCCGTGGCAAACAGGTCGCCCGGCTGGACGCGATCAACGACGACCTCGGCGGTCCCTACGACGCCGTGGTCACGCTTCACGTTCTCCAGCATGTGGAGCCGAGCGATCTGCCGGGCGTGCTGGCGAAAGTTGCCAGGGCCTTGCGCCCGGGAGGCCGATTTCTCGTCTCCATACCTCTGGGCGAAGGCGCCGGGTGGGAGGTCGGCGAGTCCGGCGCTGCCTACTACCGGGCACTGTGGTCGGAGACGGATTTCATCGCGGCACTAGGGAAAGCCGGTCTGGTGACCGAGTGGACGCAACGATCGGTCGAGGATGAGGAGCGCGGTTGGCTCTGCGTGCTGGCCAGCAACCCACAGGCGTGAGCGAAGTACCTCGACTTGACCCACGTGCATCAACCGGCCCCCACCTAGGTGAACGGCGATAGTCTCGGATTGTGGTGGGACGATTACAACGAGGTAACCTGCCTGCCGAAGTGAACAGCTTTGCTGGCCGAGAGCAGGAGTTGACGCAGGCGCGGCAGTTGCTGGCCGGGGCTGAGACGAGACGGGTGACGCTGACCGGTGCGGGCACGATCGTCTTCGTCACCGGCGGCACGTCGGTCCGGCCCCGCGCAGACTACGCGGGGACGTCGGTCGCGTTCGCGGGCGAGAGCGCCTACGCCGAGATCCTGCACACCGCCCTGGCCGGCAGTGGAGTCCATGCCTTGGCCGCACCCCTATCTGGGTCACACCTCGGGAGGAGTTCGACCCGGCGCCGCCAGGAGGCCGCCCTTCCTGCTTGCCCTGATTGCGCCATCAGGCTGACATCTATGCTGGTGCGTCTACGTCCGCAGAGGCTGGCACCGCTGGGGATCGGCGCAGGCGCTCCACAGGGGGACGAAATGACCGCTGAACGAAAATTCGCCGATGCCGAAACCCTGACCCCGGTGATGCGGGAGGTCTTCGGCACCGATCGCGGCATCACCGCCGTCGACCGCCTGCTCAACGGCACCAAGAAGGGCGTCTACCGCGTCACACTGGACGACGCCACGAGCACGATCGCCTATGTCTGGAACGCCGACGAGGACTACTGGGACGGGCTGCTTCCGGATGGCCACGACGACCCGTCGAACCCGTTTGCCCACGCCTCCGGCATTGACTTCTTCGTGGGTGCCACCCGTCGACTGGAAGCGGTCGGAGCTCGTTCGCCGCGGCTGTTGCTCGCCGACCGCAGCAAGAATCTGTACCCGGCCGACATCGCTGTCGCTGAGGACGTCCGCGGCGGAACGCTGGGGACGTTGCTGGAACGCGATCCGGACGCCGGGCGGCGAACGCTCGCGCAGCTCTCGGACCTGCTTCGGCGGATGCACGGCTACCGCGCGCCGGCGTTCGGGCGGGTGGCGTGGATCGACGGTGGCGGCGCGCCACCCGACACGACCTGCGAGCAGGCCTACCTGGAGCGCACGCTGGTGAACATCGCCACCGCCGTGCCCCGCGACCCCCGCGCGGCCGAAGGCGAGGCGATGCTGGAGGAGAAGCTCCGCACCTTGCACGCCGCACTCGAACCGCGCGACAAGCTCGGGGTGGTCCACGGTGAGCTCTGCGCGGAACACACGCTTGTCGGGCCGGACGGGGAGCCCGTCATCATCGACATCGAGGGCCTGATGTATACCGATATCGAAGTGGAGCACTGCTGGATGCGGATGCGTTTCGGACCGCACTACGAGGCGCTGCGCAACCCAGACCTCGACCCGCAACGCCTCAGGTATTACCAGTACGTCATGCACCTGGACCTGGTCGGCGGCCCGCTTCGTATCGCCGAGGGCGACTTCCCGGACCGGGAGTGGATGCTCGACGTCGCGGACTCCCATCTGCAGAAGGCGATCGCCTACGAGGCATGAGTCGACCGTGGGCCTTGGCTGTAAGCAGCGAACCCGCGTCCCTCTCAGTATTTATGCCCTGAATTCGGTGCCAAAGAATGTAGCGCAGCGTCGATCAATGACACCCATTCCAGCCGCTTCTGTCATCAACTTCGTTCTCTGGCTTGCTATCTGGCGTGCAGGACCGGAGCGGGATCAGCCGGTGAGGCCGGACGCGGAACGGACGTCGCGTCGCCGGCTCTGGGCGTCGAGTTCGGTGTTCAGGGTGGCTGGGTCCCAGCTCTCGCGCAGCGACCGGCAGACGAGGTCGGCCTGGGTCGGGGGAGTGAGGCCGTCTATCGGCTGGTCGTGGTCGAGGTTGGTGGGGAAAGCGTAGCCCTCGGCGGAGGCGGCCACGATGTTGTGCAGTGTCGTCTCGGGGGTGCCCTCGGCCTGCAAGGTGAGCAGGGTGGGGTAGAGCGCGCGGCAGATAGCGGTGTGGTCGACGGTTTCCATGGCGCGGCCGAAGGCGGAGGAGATCTGGAGCAGATTGGCCATCCGCCGGACGGTGGTGGAGTGGTTGGTACCCGCGCCATGGAACAGGGCCGGGTTGAAGAACACGGCGTCACCCTTGCGCAGCGGGAGCTGGATGAAGTGGGCGTTGAAGTACTCGGTGAACTCGGGCAGGTGGAAGGCGACATATCCCGGCGCGTACTTCTGGGAGTGCGGCAGGTACATGGTGGGCCCGGTCTCGATGGGCATGTCGCAGTGGGCGATGGCCCCTTGCAGGGTCAGGGCGGGTGAGAGGCGGTGGACGTGGGCCGGGTACTGCTGGGCGGTCTGGTTCGACATGAAGCCAAGGTGGTAGTCGCGGTGGGCGACCTGGGCCGTTCCGCCGGGGTTGACCACGTTGACCTGGGACGTGATCTGGTAGTTGGCGCCCAGCCAGGCCTCGCTGATCAGGGCGATGATGTCGTTGGCGTAGTAGTCGGCAAAGACCGCGGGTGCGCGCAGGGCCAGTTTGTCCAGGGCACCCCAGATTCGATCATTGGCACCGGGTTTGGCGAAGTGATCTCCGGCCGTGGAGTTGCCCGCCTTCTGTTCGGTGATCATCATTTCGAACGCAGCGGTGGCCCGGTCGACGACCGAGGCGTCGGGAAAGGCGCCGGCGACCACCACGATGCCAGGCCCGTCCATCAGGGCCCTGGCGAGCTCGGCCTGAGCGCGGCGGCGGCCGTCGGGGGTGCTGATCTGCCGGGTCAGGGCCTCGCCGTAGATGAGGACGTTCTGCTCGACGGTGTTGGCCAGGGGGTAGTCGGCCCGATCGGTCCGCTGCTCGACCAGGGCGCGGAAGTCCTCGAGGCGGCAGTCGTTCTCGCTGAACCTGCCGGTGTCGGGGCTGGCGCTGACGGGGGTGGTCATGGGCTGGTCCTTGAAAGATCGTCGGTGGTTGGTTGGTTCGTTCGGATCCGGATGCTTCGAGCCTACGATGG
>JANNPJ010000800.1:0-12217 GCA_031400005.1 Kineosporiaceae bacterium
ACTCGATCTGGACGACCTTCGTCGTCCAAGCCCTCTAGGACGGGATGGAGGCAACCCTGTCGATCATGGACGAAATTGACGATGACGTGCTGATGAATGCCCAAACAGCCCTAGGGACAACCACACCCCTTGAGACCATTATTGAAGCCCTTCGCCGGGTGGTGCGCGAGTCTGGCCGCGAAGCCGCCCTCGCCCGGGTCAAGGCGCAGATGGCCGAGGTCGGAGACGACATCGTCGCTGGCCGAGGCGGACTATGGCAGTGACGACCCGGTCTCTCGTTGACACCAGCGTGGTAGCCCGGATGGACAAACCCGACGTCTCTCAACGGCTCGATCCCCTGATCCGCTGCGGCTTGGTCAGCCCTGTGTGACGTGGTGATTTTGGAGATCGGCCATTGGGCCACGTCCGTCGAAAACTACGAGCAACTCCGAGAAGATTTAAGCAGTCTCTTCACCTGGGTTCCGATACCTGACGACGTTTTCCGCAGGGTGCAGAATCTCCAGCGACTCTTGGTTCAGATCGGCGCCCATCGAAGCGCCAAGATCCCCGACCTCTGCATCGCCGCCACGGGTTGCCATGCACGAGCTTTCCGTCCTGCACTACGACCCTACGACCACGATTTCGACCTGATCGGGACCGCCGCGAACATTCGCCAGGAATGGGTCGTCAAGCGCGGCTCCATCAGTTGATAATGCGTTAGCACGGAAGAGAAAGATGCTTAGCGCATTCTTCAATGCTGTTGCGGAGGGCGCCATTGAGGGCCTGCGCGAATCGCGTGGTGCGGTGGCAGTCATGCTCATGGCGCCTCACTCCGAGTACAGATCCAGCGTTCGAGGAGCCCGTCCTGGTCGGCCTCCTTCCGAGTGCTTTGCTGAGTTTCATATGCGACGGCTGCGCAGGTCTTGGTCAGCCACAGGGTTTTAGGAGTTGCCTTGACGCAGGCACAATCGCCGGGCAGCTCGATCGACCAGTCGTCTGTCCACGGCCACTCTGTCCATCTCTGGCCATTGATATCGTCAGCAGCTCTGGCTGACCGGGTGAGCCGGTCTTCGTATATCACCGAAGGCCGTGAAGCCAACCGGTGGATCGGGTCAGGTAGCTCAGGCCGACGGCTTCTCGGGCGAGCCGTTCTCCAGCCAGCAGGTGTGCTGTTGCCGAACTTCTGTGCGTGGGATCGAGCCAGGCGGTGAGCTCGGTGGCTGCGATTCGGCTGGCTGATCCGTGAAGTCGACGCGTCCGAACCCGTCGGCGCCGCCGAACCGTGCATGATCGCGGGGCGGTTGAGGGGCAGGTTTGCATGATCACGCGCAGGTCCTTGGTCGCGATCATGCACGGTTGCGCGCTTTGGGTAAGCGGGCGGCCGAAAGACCGCGCGTACGTCAGGTTCCGGAGGCCTCCGCGATGAGCCTGGCCAGGTAGTCGCCCGCCGATTGGCTGCCGGTCAGGTTGGCCGCCTGCCCGGCCCACAGGCTGGCGTGCTCGGCATCTCCCTTGGCGTAGGCAGTCGAGCGGATCGGCCGCATCAGGGCGTTCTGGACCGGGTATCCAGGAACTTGGTCCTCGGCCGGGGCCAGTTGGCGGACGAAGTCGTTGAGGATTCCTCGGGCCGGGCGCCCGGAGAAGAGCCGGGTGAGCACGGTGGTACGGCCAGCGGGTGAATGCAGGGCCGACTTGTGCATCTCGCTCGCCGCAGACTCGGTGGTCGTGAGGAACCCGGTGCCGATCTGAACACCGTCGGCGCCAAGGGTGAGCGCCGCGGCGAGGCCACGACCGTCGGCGATGCCACCGGCGGCCACCACCGGGATGGAGACGGCGTCCGCGACCTGAGGGATCAGCGAGAAGGTGCCGACCAGCGACTCGGCAACCGGTCGGAGGAACGCCCCCCCGGTGGCCACCGGCATCGCTGCCGGACGCGACCACGACCGACATACCGGCGGCCTCGATGGCGAGTGCCTCATCGACGGTGGTCGCCGTGCCGATGGTGCGAATGCCACGGGATCGGGCCTGGTCGAGCACCTCCTGCGAGGGCACTCCCATCACGAAGCTGATCACCGGCGGCGCCGCCTCCAGCAACGCCTCGACCTGTGCATGGTAGTCCGGCACGAATGCCGCGCTCAGGTCCGGCGCGGCGACGTCCAGTTCGTCGAACAGCGGTTGCAACCGAGCCAGGTGCGCCGCCAACTCCTCGGGGGACGGGCGGATGGCCTCGGCCGGTTGCGGCACCCACAGGTTCACCGCAAACGGCCCGTCGGTGGCGGCCCGCAGCGACGCCACGAGTTCGGTGATCCCGGCGGGTTCGAGATGGTGGGCTCCGAACGAGCCCAACCCGCCGGCGTCGGTGACTGCGGCAGCCAGGGCGACGGCCGACAAACCGCCACCGAACGGTCCTTGGATCACCGGGTAGGTGATCCCCAGCAGGTCGGCCAGTCGTCCGCCGGTCAGTGACCGGTTCATGCGCCTACTCCGGATCCGGCGAGATGACGTCGGCCTTCGGTCAGCTGCAGCGCTGTCTCGGCGACGCGGCGCCCCAGATGCTCGGCCGTGCGCAGATCGGAGTCGGAAGGGCCGTTTTCGGCCGGGCCGTCGGACGGCGACTGGGCCAGGGCACCAATGAACCCGCCGAGCCGGTTCAAATCCTCGGGCGATCCGTCCACGGTGAAAAGCCATCCCGGAGCAAGCCCGAGGTTGACCCAATGCATCCCATGCTGGGCGGCCAGCAGGCTGAAACCTACGAGGGTGTTGAGCTTGTCGCCGTTGACCCCGGCGGAGTTGGTGAATCCCGCAGCGATCTTGCCGCGCCAGCCGCCCACCGCCCACACGGATGAACTGGCCTCCGCGAAGGCCTGGAACACCGCAGAGGCGCTCCCCATGTAGGTCGGGGAGCCGAAGACGATGCCGTCGCTGTCAGCCAGTGCCTCCCACAGTTCGGCGTCCAGGCGGCTGACGTCGTGCAACTCTGCCTTTGCGCCCGGCACCTGATCCACACCGGCAGCAACACTCGCCGCTTGTCTGGCGGTATGGCCGTAGCCGCTGTGGAAGGCGATCGCGATCCGGATCGGGTCCGTCATGGTCGGGGCTCCTTGAGAATGTCTCGATGTGTCGTGCTGAGCCGATGATTAAACTAGACGCCCGGTCAACTAAACGCAAGAAGTAGTTGACCGGACGTATAGTGCTGCCATGGGCCGGGCCAGCACTGCCAGAGACCGACTGGTTCAGGCCGCCCACGACCTGATCGGCGACCGTGGCTACACCAGCGTCGGGGTGGCGGAGATCTGCCGTCGGGCCGAAGTGCAAAAGGGCAGTTTTTACCACTTCTTCGCCTCTAAACAGGCGCTGACCTTGGCTGTCGTCGATGCCCACTGGGCGGAGCAACGGCAGACCTGGCGGGTTCTGCTCTCGGGTCCACCTCCGGCTTTGTCCCGGTTACAGCGCTTGCTGCTGGCTCAGACGCAGGCTCAGCGCGAGTCCCAGGCGCTGAGCGGCACAGTGCAGGGCTGCCTGCTCGCCAACCTCGCCCTCGAACTCAGCACTCAGGATCAGGCCGTCACCACTCGACTGGCCGAGGTGTTCGACGAGCAGATCGAGTTGGTCCTGAGCACCCTGGAGCAGGCCGTTGAAGAGGGCACCGTGGCCAAGCAGATCGCGACCCGCGACACCGCCCAAGCGATCATCGCCCAACTTGAAGGCCTGGTGCTGTTCGCGAAACTGAGCAACGACCCATCCGCGATGAACGGTCTCTGGCCGCAGGTCAGTCGACTCCTCCAACCGGACCCGGACGAGACGGCCTAGCGCCTCCGCGTACCTCTCTGCAAGGTCAGGATGAAGGACGATCCGGAAGAACACCCCGGCACGCGTCACGCCGTCCAGCCGTGCAGCCTCCTTATAGTCCTTCGGGAAGCTGAGAAAGTGCTGCCGGAAGATGAACACAGAGACGACCGACGTGGGTGCATCGCCTGGGCGTCGTTCGTCCACACCGTCGTCAGCCTGGCCGCGACGCTCGGGTCGCCGACGACGACCGCGGGGATGGCACTCTCCGACACGACGGAGATCCGCGGATCATCCGGGATCAGATCGGTGAGCAGGACGCCGTCGACACGACGCGACATGTGCCATCGCCGGATCGCGTCGGCGTCCGCGTCGGGCACGACCTCGAGCAGGAGTCCCATCGAGCGAGACGCGAGCGTCGCCTCCCACACCGGCGATGAACTGCATGTAGAAGGGCTCGACGGAGAGATCACGAGGGTCTTTGGCCAGAGCAGCCCAAAAAGCCCGAAACCTACTGTCAGTCAACATCATTGACCTCACCCTAGAGGCCGAGAATGCACTCGCTCCATTCACTCTGACCCGGCCTTCGCCGGCGTACCCGGGGTTTGCTCGGGATGGGTGGAGAGGATCTCGCGAGCCTGCTCCGCAGCACGGACGATGCCTTCGCTGATGTAGTCCAGGAATCGGGCGATGTTCTCCATGCGGGCACCGGCCGGGGTACCGGGGCCGAGGACGATGACGCCCTGCCGTGCGGCTTCGACGACCTGGTCATTGGACCGGGCGCTGGCGATCGTCGCCTGGTACCACATGTCATCGTCGACGACATAGCGCTCGCGGCGCAATCCGTCACGTTCCCTGCGGACGAGAGTTTGGCTCTCCAGGAACGTGATCGATTTGGAGATGGTCGCCGGGCTGACCTGGAGGCGCTGGACGAGTTCGGACGCGGTGAGGCTGCCTGCATCGCTGATGAAAAGGCAGGTCAGCACCCGGGCCATCGTCTTGGACATGCCCGATTGCATCATGACGGTGGTAAACATCTCTTCGTATGCGCGCAGCGCCTCCGGGTCGCGTCCGTGGGCCTGCGGCGGAACCTGTGACTCACGGATCGAGGTAGGCCCGCGCCGATGAGTGCGCCGTTCGGTGGCACGGTGCGCAAGGTCGGCGCGGTAGCCGACGGGGCCGCCGTTGCGCATAACCTCGCGAGTGATCGTCGAGGTGGGCCGATCGAGGCGCCTGGCGATTTCCGCGTAGGCGAGCCCGTCGCCCAGCCCCACGGCGATCTGCTGACGTTCCTGCTGGGTGAGTCTGCCCCCGGGCATCGGCATCTCCTTTCACACGTTCCGAGACTGCCAGCATAGCGTTTATTCACAAGCTATTGCAACGAGGCAACGTTTGCGTTGCGTTAATCGGCAAGCACATTGCAACGATTTAATGACTTCTACCTGCAGCAATGCGTTTCTGACGCAACTGATGCGTTGAGTAATTATCGAATGCAACGTAGCGTTTCGATCATCGGAAACACGGATCACAAGGAGTCAACAATGCGAAAGTTCGACACTCCCACCCCGATCGTCGCCGTCCTCGACATCCCTGCTGGACGCGTCCAGTTCCTCGCCGCCGACCGGGCCGACACCACCGTCGAGGTCCTGCCCGCGAACGCCTCGAAGAGCCGGGACGTGAAGACGGCGGAGCAGACCAAGGTCGAATACGCCGACGGCGTCCTGCGGATCGAGACCACGGCGAAGAACCAGTACCTCGGACCATCCGGGTCCATCGAGGTGACAGTTCAGCTGCCGGCCGGCTCCCGGGTCGAGGCGAAGGCGGCCAGCGCCGAACTGCGCGGCGTCGGACGCCTTGGCGAGGTCGCCTTCGAAGGCGCGTACCGCCAGATCAAGCTGGACGAGGCCGCGAGTGTCCACCTCACCGCGATCGACGGCAGCGTCGAGATTGGCCGCCTGGGCGGGCCTGCCCAGATCAGCACAGCGAGAGGTGACATCCGGATCGCTGAGGCCGTGTGCGGCACGGTCGTCCTGAGCACCCAGTCCGGCGACATCTCGGTCGGTGCCGCCATCGGTGTCTCGGCCTCCATGGACGCAGGTACCGGGCACGGCCGGATCAGCAACCAGCTCAAGAACGACGGCACCGCGGAACTCGATATCCACGCGACCACCACCTATGGCGACATCGTCGCCCGTAGCCTCTGAGGAGCACGATCATGACCAACCTGGCCATCGCGGCGAACGGGCTGTGCAAGTCCTACGGTGACAAGGTCGTCCTGGACGGCATCGACCTGACCGTCCCCGAGGGAACGATCTTCTCCCTGCTCGGCCCGAACGGAGCAGGCAAGACCACAGCCGTCCAGATTCTGTCCACCCGCATCCCCGCTGATGGCGGCACCGTTCAGGTCGCCGGCCATGACCTGGCCCGCAACCCCGACGACGTGCGCGGCGCGATCGGCGTCACCGGCCAGTACTCGGCCGTCGACAAACTGCTCACCGGCGAAGAGAACCTGCTCCTCATGGCCGACCTCAGGCACCTCACCCGAAAGGACGGCAAGCGCAAAGCAACCGAGTTGCTGAGGCGTTTCGACCTGGTCGACGCGGCCGGCAAGCCCGCCGGAACCTACTCCGGCGGCATGCAGCGCAGACTCGACCTCGCCATGACCCTGGTCGGTGACCCGCACCTGATCTTCCTGGACGAACCCACCACCGGCCTCGACCCGCGTAGCCGCCGTTCCATGTGGCAGATCGTCCGCGAACTCGTCGCCAGTGGCGTCACCATCTTCCTCACCACCCAGTACCTGGAAGAGGCCGACGAACTCGCCGACCGAATCGCCCTGCTCGATCACGGGCGGCTGATCGCCGAAGGCACCGCCGACGAACTCAAGCGGCGCATCCCCGGCGGCCACATCGAGCTCACCTTCGCCGACACGCAACTTCTGGACGAGGCCAGCCACCTCGTCCTCGCCGGAATCGCGGACCCGGAGACGCTCACCCTTCAAGTACCCAGCGACGGCAGCGTCCGCGCGATCCGCGAACTGCTCGCCGTCCTGGACGAACGCTCGATCGACATCGACCAGATGAACGTCCATTCTCCCGACCTCGACGACGTCTTCCTCACCCTCACTGGCCAGAAGCAGGAGATCACCCGATGAGTACCCTCGCCCACGCCCTGCGCGACTCCTCCACCATGACCCGGCGCCAGCTCAAGCGCCTGCTTCGTTACCCGTCCATGACCGTGCAGCTAGTAGCGACACCCGTCGTCCTGCTGCTCCTGTTCGTCTACGTCTTCGGTGGCACCCTCGGCGCCGGACTGGGCGGCGGGCGCGACACCTACGTCAACTACGTCGTCCCCGGAATCCTCCTGATGGCGGCCGTCATCGCCGCCACCGGAACCGCCGTCATGGTGGCCATGGACATGACCGAAGGCATCGTCGCCCGTTTCCGGACCATGCAGATCTCCCGGGCCTCGGTCCTCACCGGCCACGTCGTCGGCAGCGTCATCCAGCAACTCCTCGGCATGGCTTTCATCATCGGTGTCGCCCTCGCGATCGGTTTCAGCCCGAACGCCAGCGTCGTTGAATGGCTGGCCACAATCGGACTGCTCACCCTGTTCGTCCTGGCTGTCACCTGGTTGTCAGTCGCACTCGGCCTCAAGTCCCCGACCCCCGAAGCCGCGAGCAACGCCCCGATGCCCCTGATCCTGCTGCCTTTCCTCGGCAGTGGTTTCGTCCCCACCGACTCCATGCCCACCGTCCTGCGCTGGTTCGCCAATTACCAGCCCTTTACGCCGATCATGGAAACCGTCCGCGGCCTCCTGCTCGGCACCCCGATCGGCAGCAGCGGAGCCATCGCCACCGCCTGGTGCGCCGGCATCGCGCTCCTGTCCTACCGCTGGGCCAAGAGCACCTACAACAAGGCCTAATCATGAACCGGCCGACCAGGGCCGTCAGACCCGATGAAAACGGGGTCTGGCGGCCCTTTTCGTTAGAGGACGCAGAGGTCATGGCCCACCGGGTCGGTGAGGCACTTCCACGACACATCGCCCTGGCTGACCGTCCAAGCGCATGGAAGCCCTGGTTTGGGCACCTGCCGCCTTCCGTAAACACGGCAGCTACCTCTCGGCCCGTGATCTCGAGGCCGCATGAGTGACGACGGCCTCCTCGGCCGCAGCGATCTTGAGCGAGCGTTCACCGCCCTGGGTGACCGACTTGTCAAACGTGGGGTGGTTGCCGACCTCTTTGTCGTTGGCGGCGCCGCCATGGCACTCGCCTACGACGCCAACCGGCTGACGCGTGATGTCGACGCCACCTTCGTCCCACACGGCGTGGTCCTCGAGGAGGCGCAACGTCGCTCACACGATGGGTCTTCCGCCGTGGTGGCTCAACGAACAAGCAAGCGCCTACGTATCCACGCGGAATGACGACGGCAGACGAGAGGTCTTTGGTGCTCCCCTTACCGAAACTGCCGGTCCTTACATTTTCAGTAGTTCGTCACGCCACTGGGCGAATCGACGACGCAAGTCGCTTACCAGTTCCTGATCGACACCGTACTCACCGAACGCCGCGTCGGTGATCTGCGCCAGTGCCCCGAGGGCATGGGCGAATCGGCGTGGATCGAACCCACCGTCGGCGTTGCCGGCTAAAGCCAGAAGTTGCTCGCGGGTGAAGTGTCCCGAGGTCACGATCGCATCGACATCGAGGAAATCCCTGGGAAGCGCCCGGCCATAGAGCGCGCACATCTTGTTGGCCACCGCATCGTCCAGATGCAGCACAGGACCCACCTCCAGAAGGACCGGAGGATGAGCTCGCCAATCGGCCGACAACTCGAGCTTGTCCGGTTCGCTCGGATCGGAACATCCTGCGTTGCGACGAGAAGGCGCGCGAAATTCTCGCCTCATGTCACGATTTTGACGGTGCAATCGTGCCGCTCCAGCGACCACGACAGCATCCAGTGCAGCGGGAAAATCCGCGCGTCGATGCCAGCAGCACGACTCCAGTGGTCGGCCCATGCAACAACTCAAGGCTCACGGCCACGGCGTAGGGTTTGACGTACCGACGTTCTGACCCCATCTCCACAACGACCCCTCCAGTTCGTCTCACTACTTCTGAGGCTACCGGTTTACGAGCCTGTTCCCGACTGATGCTTCTTTGGTGGGCACCCCAACAACATCAGATCCAGGCCGCAGCGGCATATCTAACGACGCTTGCAAACCGAGTGTGCACACCATGAAACAAAACGGACAAAAATCGACCGAAAACGGACAGGGATTTTGACCGTTCTCCCGCGATGTGAGCGGACATTCACCGCTCTGAGCTGCGGTTTCTTCCAAAAGTGGGCCCGGCCGGACTCGAACCGACGACACCCGCGGTGTAAAGGCTTCTCCATCCTGCTATCTCGTGTTGTTGACTGTTGCTCAGTCGTATTCACGCAGGTCAGCGGTTTTTCCTGTGCCGCCTGGTCCGTTGAGTGCTGGGGAATTGCCTGGCGTCCGTGCGCACCTTGTGCGCACCACAAGATCATCAACCCGGCGCCAGAGGGCTTACGCACGGTAGCCGCGGCCATGAGCACGGACGCAAACGCCGCATGAGCGAACGGGTTCCCGTCTACGACGCTGGCATGCCCATCGCGCTCGTGAGCCGCAAAGCCAAAGCCGTGCAATTGCACGCCAGCCTGCAGGGAACCGGCCATCGAGCCGTCGATGACGCCACCCGGACCCTGCGCACGCGGGAAACACGGTGGACCGCTGCGGGTGTGGAACTACACCCTGCACATCGAGTCGGAGGGGTGGGTCAGTGCCGCTACAGCGACACGGTGCAGATCGACGCCGGTCGCCTGAGCGGTTGTGACCGCCGTCGTGGCGGTGTGGATTTACCGCTACCGGCAGCGCCGCTGGCACAAACTGGTTCGCAATCACCTGATGCCCGAGGGCCCTCGACACGGGGTGGAACCCGCCACGGCGGGCTCCATCCGGGACCCTGACGGCGCTCGCCCGCCTCCTGAGCGCGCTTGCCGTCGGCGCTGGCTGGTCCCCGGCCGATCCTGATTCCCGAATCCCTGAACAGCGCTTCGAATCCCTATCGGCTTCCGCCCTCAGTCCGATCCGGGGACGACGAGCCCGGCATCATACGCCGCGACGGCGGCCTGAACCCGTTCCCGGACAGTTAGTTTCGTGAATATTCGGCCAATGTGCGACTTGACGGTCGATTCGGTGACGAACATGGCCTGGGCGATCTCGACGTTCGACAGACCTCGCGCGATGTGCCGGAGGACGTCGCGTTCCCGGTCAGTCAGGCGGGCCACGGCCGCTCGGGCTGCCCGGGAGGTGCCCTCGGCCGACCGCTGCGTGGTGACGTGGGCGATCAGGCGACGGGTGACCGAGGGCGCGAGCATGGCCTCGCCGGCGGCCACCACCTTGATGCCGCGCACCAGGTCGTCCGGCGGTGCGTCCTTCAGCAGGAAGCCGGAAGCACCCGCCTCCAGGGCCGCGTGGACCAGATCGTCAAGGTCGAACGTGGTGAGGATAAGTACCCGCGGACCACCCGGCACAGACTCGGCGACCAGGTGCCGGGTGGCCTCGACCCCGTCCATCACCGGCATCCGGATGTCCATCAGAACGACGTCGGGCCGCAGCCGCCGGGCCAGCTCGAGCGCCTGCGCCCCATCGGCGGCCTCACCGACGACCTCGATCCCGTCCTCGGTCGACAGGATCGCGGACAGGCCGGTTCGGACCAGGGTCTGGTCGTCGACGACGAGCACCCGGACGTTCACGACCGGCCGCCCACCGGAACGACCGCGAGCACGTCGAACCCGCCGTCCGTTCGTGGACCGGCCCGAAACGTACCACCCAGCGCCTCAACTCGCTCCCGCAGGCCGATCAGCCCGTGCCCGCGACCGTCGTCACGAGCCGAGGCCACTGCTCCCGGACTGTTCACGACCTCAACCGTAACGGTGAGATCCCCGGGATCAGCACCGGAGCCGGCTTCGGCGATCCGCAATCGGACGGCGGCCTGGGCACCGGGCGCATGCTTCATCACATTGGTAAGGGCTTCCTGGACGACGCGGACGATGGACAGTTCGACGCCCGCGGGTAACGGCGGCGGCGACCCCTCCCGATCGACGGTGACCGCGAGCCCAGCGGCCCGGCAGCGTTCCACCAGCGGGTCGAGGTCGGCCAGGGTCGGCAGCGGAGCGTAGTCGGGCGGCGCGTCGTCGTCGAGGGCACCCAGGACGTGCCGCATCTCGGACAGCGCCGTGCGCCCCACCTCGGCCACATGGGCGATCGAGATGGACGCCTGGTCCTGATCACGGGTGACGAGCCGGGACGCCGCCATCGCCTGGATCACCATCACGCTGAGAGAATGGGCCACCACGTCGTGGAGTTCGCGGGTGATCCGCCCCCGCTCTTCCAGCGCTGCCCGGCGTTCGGCGTCCCGGCGCTCGGTCTCGGCCCGCCGGGCGTTCTCCCGCAGGGCCTCCACCAGGGTGACGCGCGAACGCTGGCCATCCCCGAACCAGAAGGCCCCGATGATGACGCCGCTGCGACCGAGGAAGTCCACCCAGCCGCCGGGACCGTCCTGGGTCAGGGCCTGCCAGCCGGCCAGCATGCCCAAAGGGCCCGCCGCGGCGGCGAACATCCACAACGAGGCCGGGCGCTCGGCGTGCCGGCCGACGCCGTACAGCGCGATCGATCCGGCGATCGCCGTCATCGAGTCGTTGAAATCGGCCACCCAGATCGCCGCAACCCCCACCGCGACCACGCCGAGTACGAGCCGCGGCGCTCGCCGCCGGAAGGCGAGCGGCAGGCAGAGGAACAACATCGCCAGAACCGCGAAGGCCGGGCTGTGTCCCCGCAGCGCCTGGTCGGTGAACGGGGAGAAGGTGAACAGGCCCGCGGCCGTCAGCACACCGGCGAACAGGGCATCGGCGCGGTCGGCGGGATCTTTCGGCCAGGGCTGCATACCCCCGAGATTAGCCACGGACCACGCCGCTGGCGTCGTCCCCCAGGACGAGACAGCCGGGCTCCGGTGGTGGTCCGTGGTCCGATGACGAGCCCCCCACCGGCGGCACACAGTTGCTGTCATTCCGCTTCGGGAGTTCCCGGATGCCCTGCCAATCGGAAGGTTTGACATGTTAAGAGAGCCGCACGTGCGACGGTTCACCAGCGCCCGGATCACCGCCTTGGCCGTCATCGCGACCATGGCGGTCGGCCTCGGCTACCTCAGCCTACGGAGCGAGGACACGGTGGTGGTACCGCCCGGCGCCCGAGCCGGCAGCCTCGCCCTGAAGCCCTGCGGCTACCAGACCGAATCCGGAACCGCCCGAGCCGACTGCGGCACGCTGGTGGTTCCGGAGAACCGGCACAACCCCCGCTCCACCCTGATCGGGCTGCCGGTGATCCGGGTCCGGGCCACCGGCGCGAACCCGCAGGAGCCGATCTTCCGGCTCCAGGG
>JANNPJ010000827.1:0-23992 GCA_031400005.1 Kineosporiaceae bacterium
CTGCTGGCCACCCTCGGCGGGCAGACCGCATTGAACACCGCGATGGAACTGCACGCGGCCGGGGTGCTGGACAAGTACGGCGTCGAGCTGATCGGGGCCAACGTCGCCGCGATCGAGGCGGGCGAGGACCGGCAGCTGTTCAAGGGCGTGGTGGACGCCGTCCGGACCAAGTACGGCCTGGACGCCTCGGTGGCCCGCAGCTTCGTCTGCCACACGATGGACGAGTGCGATGCGGCCACCGAACAGCTCGGCTACCCGGTCGTGATCCGGCCGTCGTTCACGATGGGCGGTCTCGGCTCCGGGATTGCCTACGACCAGGCCGATCTGCGCCGGATCGCCGGTACCGGCCTGCACTACTCGCCGACCACCGAGGTGCTGCTGGAAGAGTCGATCATCGGCTGGAAGGAGTACGAGCTCGAGCTGATGCGCGACCGCAACGACAACGTGGTGGTGGTCTGCTCGATCGAGAACCTGGACCCGATGGGCGTGCACACCGGCGACTCGATCACGGTGGCACCCGCGCTCACCCTGACCGACCGGGAGTACCAGAACCTGCGGGACATCGGGATCGCGGTGATCCGTGAGGTCGGCGTCGATACCGGTGGGTGCAACATCCAGTTCGCCGTCGACCCGACGGACGGGCGAGTCATTGTGATCGAGATGAACCCGCGGGTGTCCCGCTCGTCGGCGCTGGCCTCGAAGGCGACCGGCTTCCCGATCGCCAAGATCGCGGCCCGGCTGGCGATCGGCTACTCGCTGGACGAGATCCCGAACGACATCACCGAGAAGACCCCGGCCAGTTTCGAGCCGACCCTCGACTACATCGTGGTCAAGGTGCCCCGCTTCGCGTTCGAGAAGTTCCCGGCCGCGGACCCCACGCTGACCACCACGATGAAGTCGGTGGGTGAGGCGATGGCGATCGGCCGCTGCTTCACCGAGGCGCTGCAGAAGGCGCTGCGATCGCTGGAGAAGCGCGGGTCGACCTTTCACTGGGATGGACCAGCACCGTCCGGCTCCGAACTGGCCGCGCTGCTGGAGTCGATCAAGCGGCCGACCGAGGACCGGTTGCTCGGCGTCCAGCAGGCTCTGCGCGGTGGTGCCACGGTCGAGCAACTGCACGCGGCGACCCGGATCGACCCGTGGTTCCTCGACCAGTTGCTGCTGATCGACGAGGTGGCCACCAAGGTCGCCGGTGCCGACGCGCTGACACCGGACCTGCTGCGCGAGGCCAAGCGGCACGGTTTCTCCGACGTCCAGTTGGCGTCCTTGCGGGGGATGAGTGAGGACGTCGTTCGCGGCGTCCGGCACGCGCTCGGCGTCCGTCCGGTGTTCAAGACGGTCGACACCTGCGCGGCCGAGTTCGCCGCCGCCACGCCCTACCACTACTCCAGTTACGACGACGAGGACGAGATCACGCCGTCGGACCGGCGAAAGGTGATCATCCTCGGCTCCGGGCCGAACCGGATCGGGCAGGGTGTCGAGTTCGACTATTCGTGCGTGCACGCGTCATTTGCGTTGCGCGATGCCGGGTATGAAACCGTGATGGTGAACTGCAACCCGGAGACCGTCTCCACCGACTACGACACCTCCGACCGGCTCTACTTCGAGCCGCTCACCCTGGAGGACGTGCTCGAGGTGGTGCATGCGGAGAGCCGCTCCGGCGAGCTGGTCGGGGTGATCGTGCAGCTCGGCGGCCAGACGCCGCTGGGGCTGGCGGCGTCGCTGAAGGCAGCCGGGGTGCCGATCGTGGGTACCTCGCCGGAGGCGATCCACCTGGCCGAGCACCGCGGGGCGTTCGGGCACGTGCTGGCGAACGCCGGCTTGCCCGCCCCGAAGCACGGCACCGCCAGTAGTTTCGGCGAGGCCAAGCGGATCGCCGACGAGATCGGTTACCCGGTGCTGATTCGGCCCTCGTTCGTGCTCGGCGGGCGCGGGATGGAGATCGTGTACGACGAGCCGCAGCTGGCCGACTACATCTCCCGGTCCACCGAGATCAGCCCGGAGCACCCGGTGCTGGTCGACCGGTTCCTGGACGACGCGATCGAGATCGACGTCGACGCACTGTTCGACGGCCAGGAGATGTACCTCGGCGGGGTGATGGAACACATCGAGGAGGCCGGGATCCACAGCGGTGACTCGGCCTGCGTGTTGCCCCCGGTCACCCTGGGGAAGGCCGACGTGGCTCGGGTCCGGGCCAGCACCGAGGCGATCGCGGTGGGCGTCGGTGTTATTGGGCTGCTGAACGTGCAGTTCGCGCTGGCTCACGGCGTCCTCTACGTGCTGGAGGCGAACCCCCGGGCCAGCCGCACGGCACCGTTCGTGTCCAAAGCGACAGCGGTGCCGCTGGCCAAGGCGGCTGCCCGGATCATGCTCGGTGCGACGATTGCGGAACTGCGCGCCGAGGGGATGCTGCCGGAGTTCGGCGACGGCGGTTCCCTTCCGCCGGACGCGCCGGTGTCGGTGAAGGAGGCGGTGCTGCCGTTCAAGCGGTTCCGCACCCCGGAGGGCAAGGTGGTGGACAGCCTGCTCGGCCCGGAGATGCGCTCCACCGGCGAGGTGATGGGCATCGACACCGACTTCCCGCACGCCTTCGCGAAGTCGCAGGCCGCGGCCTATGGCGGGTTACCGGATTCGGGCACGGTGTTCGTCTCGGTCGCTGACGTGGACAAGCGCGCGATGATCTTCCCGGTGAAGCGGCTGGTCGACCTCGGTTTCGAGATCCTTGCCACCGAGGGCACCTCCGACGTGCTGCGGCGCAACGGCATCGGCAGCACCCAGGTGCGCAAGCACCGCGAAGGCCGGAGCGCGGAGGGCGAGCCGACCATCGTCGACCGGATCATCGCCGGCGAGGTGGACATGGTGATCAACACCCCGTCCGGCCCGGCGGCCCGGCACGACGGTTACGAGATCCGGGCCGCGACGACGTCCGTCGACCGTCCCATGATCACCACCGTTCAGCAGCTCTCGGCCGCCGTTCAGGCGATCGAGGCGGCAAGGAACGAGCCGATCCGGGTCGCCTCCCTCCAGGAGCACGGCACCCGCCTCAGGGCCCTGCGCGCGGACGAGGACGCCAAGCGATGAGCCCAGGATGCCGTCCGGTGAGCCGAGGATGCCGTCCGGTGAGCCGAGGACGCCGTCCGGTGACGCTCAGCGCTTTCCGCCCCCCGCAGGCGGACAGCGCGTCTCGTCGGACCATGTGTTCCTGGGGTTTGACCCCCGCAGCGGGTCAAACCCCAGGAACACATCACCGGATGCCGACTCCAAACCGTCCGCGCGCGGTGCTGGCCCGGGCAACCTTGCATGATCACCGCAGAGTGGGACCTGCGCTGGATTGGCCGACAGGGTTTGATCGCCCAGGGCACCCAGTGATGACCCCCCAATGACACCAACGACGACGAGACAGGCGAACCCTGGCAGTCCAACTTTCGGCCGACGGTTGCGGACCCAAATAACACTTCGAGGCCCACTGTGCGTCGGCATCGATCCGCATCCCGGGTTACTGGCGAAGTGGGGATTGACTGATGACGTCCAGGGCCTCGAGCGGTTCGCGCTGACGGTGGTGGAGGCGCTGGCCGACCGGGTGGCGGTGCTCAAGCCGCAGGCGGCGTTCTTCGAGCGGTACGGCTCGGCCGGGATCGCCGTCCTGGAGCGGGTGATCGCGCAGAGCCGGGAGGCCGGCGCGCTGACCATCGTCGATGCCAAGCGCGGGGACATCGGCTCGACGATGGCCGCGTATGCGCAGGCCTACCTGGGTGCCGGGTCGCCGCTGGCCGGGGATGCGGTGACCGCTTCGCCGTACCTGGGTTTCGAGGCGCTGCGACCGATGCTGACGCTGGCTGATCAGACCGGCCGGGGGGTGTTCGTGCTGGCGCTGACCTCCAACCCGGAGGGCGCTTCGGTCCAGCACGCGCGGGGGACCGACGGCCGGACCGTGGCGCAGGCCATCATTGACGCGGTGGCGGCGGAGAACGCCGAAGCCGGGGCACAGGGCCTGCTGGGGTCGGTCGGGGTGGTGGTCGGTGCCACCGTCCGCGGCGTGGGTCGCGAGCATGAACTCGGTCAGCTGAACGGCCCGCTGCTGGCCCCCGGCATCGGTGCGCAGGGAGCGACCGCAGCCGACCTGCGGGCGGTCTTCGGCTCGGCGATCGCCGATGTGCTGCCCAGTTCCAGCCGTGAGGTGCTCTCCGGTGGCCCGACGGTGATTGGTCTGCGCGAGGCTGCGGTTAAGGCCTTGGATGCCGTCAGCGTGGCACTGGAGGCGTCCTGATGACTGTTCAGCGCTCAGTTGGGTGTTCAGTAGTGCTATTCCTGATGCAGAAGTGTGCTTTCTTGACTGTAATGACGCTGAAGTGTTGAGTATCGGTGGCAATGTGAACTATTGCCACCGTTCTTGCGTGCATGATGCGTGCGTGAGTGGGAATGCTGCTCTTGGTGTTGGTGTGTTTGTCGGGTACGGCCGATCGGAGGGCGACATCGCCCGACACGGCACCCCGCATTGCTCCAGAGGGCGGCAAGTCGCTAGGTTCGGACCCGGATTCGGTGGTCTGCCTGCGCTGATCGGCTGAGGGAGTCGATCAGTACGGCAGTTGCAAGCATCCGGGACAGCTCCATGAAAACACTCATAATTATCGAGTACGACAACCAACTGAGGTGACTGCAGTGGCTCTGCCCCCCCTGACTCCCGAGCAGCGAGCCGCCGCCCTGGTGAAGGCGGCTGAGGCGCGCCGGGCGCGTGCCGAGATCAAGAATCGACTCAAGTACTCGCAGGGTTCGCTCGGTGAGGTGATCAGCGAGGGTCAGGCTAATGAGGTGATCGGCAAAATGAAGGTGTCGGCACTCCTCGAGGCACTGCCCGGCGTCGGCAAGGTCCGCGCCAAGCAGATCATGGAAGAGATCGGGATCTCCGAGTCGCGCCGCGTGCGAGGTCTGGGCTCGAACCAGATCGCCGCCCTGGTCAAGCGCTTCGGCAGCTGATACCCCCGTGTTCGGCGGGGGTGCTATCACCGGATCCGGCACTGACATGCCCAGTCTGCCCAGAGCAGGACGGCTGACCGTGTTGGCGGGGCCGACGGCCGTGGGTAAGGGAACGGTGGCGGCGGACATCCGTGACCGCTACCCGGCGATTTGGCTGTCGGTCTCCGTCACCACCCGGCAGCCTCGGCCGGGTGAGGAGGACGGCGTCCATTATCACTTCCGTGACGAGGGCGCCTTCGACGACCTGGTTGCGAACGGTGAACTGCTGGAATGGGCCGTCGTCCATGGCCGGTATCGGTACGGCACCCTCCGCCGGCCGGTGGAGGATGTTCTCGCTCAAGGTCGTCCGGCCCTGCTGGAGATCGATCTGCAGGGCGCCCGCCAGGTGCGTGCGACCATGGAAGAGGCGTTCTTCGTCTTCCTCAAACCGCCCAGCCTGGACGAATTGGTCCGGCGGCTGGTCGGTCGGGGAACCGAATCGAGCGAGGAGCGTCAGCGTCGGCTGCGCACGGCGGAGGTCGAAATGGCCGCCGAAGCGGAGTTCGATGTCTCAATTGTCAACGACGATGTTCGCCGGGCGACGGATGAGCTCGTATCATGGATGGGACTGACTACCGCCGACTCGCGGTAGTCCGCCGATCAACCTCCCGTTTCGACCCCCACAGGTCGAGCGGCGCACGTCCATGTGTTCGTACGTCTCGTGTGTTCGTACGTCTGCGTGTTCGTACGTTCTGCGTGTTCGTCCGCCCGTGTCCCGCGCGTCCCTGTTCACTTTCAGTACCACCGACTTGCTGGAGCTTGCGTGTCCGGAACTGTTGCAAATCCCGAGGGCATCACCAACCCCCCGATCGACGACCTGCTCACTACGGTCGACTCGAAGTACTCCCTGGTGATCTTCGCTGCCAAGCGTGCCCGGCAGATCAACGCCTACTACTCGCAGCTCGGCGAGGGCCTGCTCGAGTACGTCGGCCCGCTCGTCGAGACGCATGTGCAGGAAAAGCCGCTCTCGGTGGCGATGCGCGAGATCAACGAAGGTCTGCTGGTCGCCGAGCCGACTGACACCCCGTAGTCCGCGGTAGTCAGTAACCCGGTGGTGAAGCGACGCATCGTCCTCGGGGTGACCGGGGGGATCGCCGCGTACAAGGCCTGCCTGGTGCTGCGCCTGTTCACTGAGGCCGGTCACGACGTCCGCGTGGTCCCGACGGCGGCCGCGCTGGAGTTCGTCGGCGCACCCACCTGGGCGGCGCTGTCCGGTCATCCGGTGGCCACCACGGTGTGGGACGACGTGCACGAGGTCCCACACGTCCGGATCGGCCAGCAGGCCGATCTCGTGGTGGTCGCTCCGGCGACCGCGGACCTCCTCGCCCGGGCCGCTCACGGCCTGGCGAACGACCTGCTCACCAATGTGCTGCTGACCGCTCGCTGCCCGGTGTTACTGGCCCCGGCGATGCACACCGAGATGTGGTCGCACCCGGCCACGGTGGCGAACGTGGCAACCCTGCGCGCTCGTGGTGTGCAGGTGCTCGAGCCGGACAGCGGTCGGCTGACCGGCTCAGACACCGGCCCCGGTCGGCTGCCCGAACCGGAGCAGATCGTCGCCGCGGCGCTGGCCCTGCTGGCCTCAGCTGTGGCCTCACCTGCGGTGGCGGCTGCGGGCGATCTCGCTGGTCGCCGGATCGTGGTGTCCGCCGGTGGAACCCGGGAGCCGCTGGATCCGGTGCGCTTCCTGGGCAATCGCTCCTCCGGTCGACAGGGTGTCGCGCTGGCCCGTTGTGCGGCTGCTCGGGGAGCGAAGGTCACGCTGGTGGCCGGTGCCCTGGAGATTCCGGTGCCGGACGGAGCGGACGTCGTCCAGGTCGGTTCCGCCTTGGAGATGCGCGAGGCCGTCCTCGCGGCCTCGGCGGCGGCCGACATCGTGGTGATGGCCGCCGCGGTGGCCGATTTTCGCCCGGCCGAAGTCGCCGAGCACAAGATCAAAAAGACCGATAACACGGCGGACGCGCCGATCATCCGTTTGGTTCGCAATCCCGACATTCTTGCCGAGTTGGTCACCCGCCGCCGACCCGGTCAGATCGTCGTCGGCTTCGCCGCCGAGACCGGGGACGACGCCGTGGGAGCGCTTCAGCACGCCCGCGAGAAACTCGCCCGAAAAGGCTGTGACCTGCTGGTATTGAACGATGTATCGGCCGGGAAGGTGTTCGGTCGAACGGACACCGAGGTGATCTTGCTGTACCCGGACGGACGGCAGATGCCGGTACCCGCCGGGCCGAAGGAGGTCGTCGCCGACGCAATCTGGGACGCCGTCGTCGACTTCTTTGGCTGACCTATCTCGACCGAGATGGTTAGAGTATGTGCACGCATCCGGTGAGCTGAGTGGCTGCCGGATGCATGTCAGCAGCCGCTGCAAGCGACCGTCGAGTCGCCGCACCCGTTCGGGAGAGCCGTGTCAGATCGCCTATTCACATCAGAGTCCGTCACCGAGGGGCACCCGGACAAGATCTGCGACCAGATCAGTGACGCCATCCTCGATGCACTGCTCGCCCAGGATCCCCGCAGTCGGGTCGCCGTAGAGACCCTGGTTACCACCGGCCTGGTGCACGTCGCCGGCGAGGTGACGACCCAGTCGTACGTGGACATCCCGTCGATCGTCCGCAAGACGATCCTGGACATTGGCTACGATTCCTCCACCAAGGGGTTCGACGGCAACTCCTGCGGTGTCGAGGTATCCATCGGCGCCCAGTCGGCGGACATCGCCCAGGGCGTCGACACCGCCTACGAAGCCCGAGTCGAGGCCGGGGAAGACCCGCTCGACCTGCAGGGCGCCGGCGACCAGGGCCTGATGTTCGGCTACGCCAACGACGACACCCCGGAACTGCTGCCGCTGCCGATCTGGCTCGCCCACCGGCTCGCCGAGCGGCTCACCGAGGTCCGCAAGTCCGGCGAGGTGCCGTACCTGCGCCCGGACGGCAAGACCCAGGTCACCATCGCTTACGACGGCGACCGGGCGATCCGACTGGACACCGTCGTGGTCTCCTCGCAGCACGCCAGCGACATCTCGCTGGAGAACCTGCTGCAGCCGGACATCGCCGATCACGTGATCAAGCCGGTGCTCGATCGGGTGGACATCGACACCTCCTCGTTCCGGCTGCTGGTCAACCCGACCGGTCGGTTCGAGATCGGTGGCCCGATGGGTGACGCCGGGCTCACCGGACGCAAGATCATCGTTGACACCTACGGCGGGTTCGCCCGGCACGGTGGCGGTGCCTTCTCCGGCAAGGACCCGTCGAAGGTGGACCGTTCCGCGGCGTACGCGATGCGCTGGGTGGCGAAGAACGTCGTCGCCGCCGGTCTGGCCCGCCGCTGTGAGGTGCAGATCGCGTACGCGATCGGCAAGGCGCACCCGGTCGGCTTGTATGTCGAGACCTTCGGCACCGAGACCGTTCCGGTGGACCGGATCACCGCGGCGATCAAGTCGGTCTTCGACCTGCGCCCGGCCGCGATCATCCGCGACCTGGATCTGCTCCGGCCGATCTACCACCAGACCGCCGCGTACGGTCACTTCGGTCGCGAACTGCCCGACCTGACCTGGGAGCGCACAGACCGGATCAAGGACCTGCAGTCCGAGGTCGGCTGACCCACTCGCGTCTGATCGACTGCGGTTGACCGGCTGGTCTTCCCCTCCACAGGCCGCACGAACGCCTAGTTATCCACAGAACGGCCGTCACCTCCGGGTGACGGCCGTTCTGTGTCTACGGTTGATCCATGACCGCACATCCTGCCTACGATTCTCTGATGGAGTATCGACCGCGATTCCTGGACCACGGTCTGCCGGCGAACGGCGTCCTGACCGTGGACGATTTGCACGCCCTGCCGGAAGACCCGCACTGGAAGTACGAGCTTCTGGAGGGCGCGCTGATCCTGACCTCCGACGACCGCACATTCACCTGGGACGACCTGCAGACCTTTCCCGACGACCCGCACTGGAAGTACGAACTGCTCGAAGGAGCGCTCCTGGTGACCCCGAACGCGCCGGGGCTCCGGCACCAGTCCTGCGCGCTTTCGCTGGCCATCCGGTTGCGGGAGGTCTGCCCTTCGGACCTGAAGGTGGTGATTGCGCCGTTCGAGTACAGGCCCGAGGGAGAGGTGGCAACGCAGCCGGACGTCATGATCGCCCGGCGTCCGGTGGGGGAGAAACTGCTTACCCAAACCCCCGTGCTCGTGGTCGAGGTGCTGTCCCGGGGTACCGGGTTGACCGATCGGACGGCTAAGCGGGGGCTGTACGAGAAGCGGGGGGTGGAGCACTACTGGATCGTCGATCCGGCTGGGCCGTCGATCGAGGCGCTGCGGCTGGTGGACGGCGGGTACGTGATCGAAACCAAGGCGGACGCCGGGCAGATGTTCGAGGTCAGTGAGCCGGTGGCGCTCCGTTTCGACCCGATCGTGCTGCTTGACGATTAAGAGCCACCTGCTGGCGGTCGGTCCTCACCTCCACAGGTCACCCGAACCCCTAGTTATCCACAGAATGACCGTCCCACCTCGGTCGCCGCCGTTCGTGTTTACGGTTGATCCATGACCAGACAGCCTGTCTACGATTCTGTGATGGAGCATCGACCTCGATTCCTCGACGTCGGTCTGCCCGCCGACGGCGTGCTGACCGCCGAGGTCGTGCATGCCTTCCCGGAGGACCCGCACTGGAAGTACGAGCTTCTGGACGGCGCCCTGATCCTGAGTTCCGACCACCGCAGGTTCACCTGGGACGACCTGCAGACCTTTCCCGACGACCCGCACTGGAAGTACGAACTGCTCGAAGGAACGCTCCTGGTGACCCCGAACGCGCCCGGCCTACGGCACCAGTCCTGCGCAGGATCCCTCTATCTGATGTTCCGCAAGGTCTGTCCGCCGCATCTGCAGGTGGTGATTGCGCCGTTCGAGTACAAACCCGCAGGCGAGGTGTCGACGCAGCCGGACCTTTTGATCCCCCGCCGTCCGGTGGGGGAGAAGCTGCTCACCCACCCCCCCGTGCTCGTGGTCGAGGTGCTCTCCCGGGGGACAATGCTGATCGACCCGACGGACAAGCGCGCGTTGTATGAGCGACGCCGGGTGGAGCATTACTGGATCATCGATCCGGCCGGACCGTCCATCGAGGCGCTGCGGCTGATCGAGGGCAAGTACGCGATCGAAGCCAAGGCCGACGCCGGGCAGATGTTCGAGATCAGTGAGCCGGTGTCGCTCAGCTTCGATCCGATCGTGCTGCTCGACGGTTAAGGACGACGGGACGCCGGTTAGGAACGACGGGACGCCGGTAGGGACGGACGAGGGACAGTGGGGGACGGCGAGGGACAGCAGGGGACGGTTGAGACGGACTAGGTAGGAGCGCAAGCACGGGTGAGTGAGATCAACACCGGGGGCCAGCTCGAGCTCCTGCGCGCGGCCACCCGGGGCAAGAAACCGAAACCGCCGGACCCGATCGCCGACCTGCTGCCGGTTGCGCGGGTAGCGGTGGACCTGCCCTTGCCGCATTTGGATCGGCCGTTCGACTATGCCGTGCCACAGTCGATGTCGGAGGCCGCGCAGCCGGGGGTGCGGGTCCGGGTTCGGTTCGCCGGACAGGAGGTCGAGGGGTACCTGCTGGAGCGCTCGGCGGCCTCCGACCACCCGGGCAAGCTGACGCCGCTGCGGCGAGTGGTCTCCGCCGAGCAAGTGCTGTCCGCGCAGGTGATGGCCCTGGCTCGAGCGGTCGCAGACCGCTACGCAGGCAGCCTGTACGACGTCCTGCGGCTGGCCGTCCCACCCCGGCACGCCCGCGTCGAGCAGGCGCCCCGAGTCGAGCAGGTGGCGCGAGCTGAGCCCCGAGTCGAGCAGGTGGCGCGAGCCGAGCAGGTGGCGGTCGCCGATCCGGCCGCCGATTGGCGTGGCTACCCGGCAGGCGGTGCGCTGATCGCCCGGCTGGCGGCCGGGGATTCGCCGCGGGCGGTATGGACCGCCCTGCCTGGCGACGGCTGGACCAGCGCGTTGGCCGGGGCGATCGAGGCGACCCTGGCATCGAACCGGGGAGCGCTGGTGGTGCTGCCGGACAAGCGCGACGTCGAGCGGCTGGACGTTGTGCTGACCGCCCGGCTGGGCCCCGGCCGGCACGTCCGGCTGGAGGCAGACCTCGGCCCGACCGCTCGCTACCGGAACTTCCTTGCGGTGCTGCGCGGCGACGTCCAGGTGGCGATCGGAACCCGGGCCGCGGCGTTCGCTCCGGTACAGGCGCTCGGGCTGGTGGCGATCTGGGACGACGGGGACGACCTGCACCAGGAACCGCGGGCTCCGTACCCGCATGCCCGGGAGGTGCTGGCGCTGCGCAGCGAACTCGAGGGCGCGGCGTTGCTGGCCGGAAGCTGGTCGCGGACGGTGGAGTGCGCGGCGTGGTTGCGCTCCGGCTGGGCCCGGCCGGTGGCCGCGGATCGGGCCACCCTGCGCTCGGCGTGGCCGACGATCAGCGTGGCCTCGACGGCGTTCGGTGCGGACGACGACCCGTCCGCCGCCGG
Organism: Kineosporiaceae bacterium; assembly: GCA_031400005.1. Lineage (GTDB taxonomy): Bacteria > Actinomycetota > Actinomycetes > Actinomycetales > Kineosporiaceae > JANNPJ01. Next base: position 11,508 of record JANNPJ010000827.1, read on the forward strand.
CAGACTGCCGGCGGCGGCCTGGCGGGCGGTTCGGGACGGGCTGGCCCGCGGCCCGGTACTGGTCCAGGTGCCGCGTGCGGGATACCTGCCGGGTCTGTCCTGCCAGGCGTGCCGCAAGCCCGCGCGCTGCACGTTCTGTCATGGCCCACTCGGCTTCGCCGCTGGTCCAGGCCGCGCCCCGACGCAGACCCAGACCCCGCAGTGCCGGTGGTGCGGCCGGGTCGCGACCGCCTGGACTTGCCCGCACTGCGAGGCCCGTCGGCTGCGAGCCACCTCGGTCGGGGTGGTGCGGACGGCTGAGGAACTCGGACGGGCGTTCCCCGGCGCAGCGGTTGTCGTCCCCCGTTCGGGTGAAGAGACACCCAGCGTTCCCGAGCACGCGCTGGTCGTCGCCACCCCCGGGCTGGAGCCGCCGACCACCGGCGGGTACGCGGCGGCGGTGCTGCTGGACGGCGGCCGCCTGCTGGAGCGCCCCGACCTGCATGCCAGCGAGGACGCTCTGCGCCGCTGGCTGACCGCGGCGGCGCTGGTCCGGCCCGCACCGGCCGGTGGCAAGGTGGTGATCTGTGCCGACCCGCAGGCCCCCGCCGTCCAGGCCCTGGTTCGGGTGGACCCCGCCGTGCATGCCGAACGGGAACTGGACGAGCGGGCCGAACTGGGTTTCCCGCCGGCTGTGGTGATGGCGGAGCTGTCCGGCACGGCCGCGGCGGTGTCGTCGATGCTGGAACTGGCCCGGCTGCCGGACGGCACGCAGACGCTGGGTCCGATCGACGTGCCGCCCCGGCCCGGAGCGCCGGCCAGCGATCCTCCCGCCGTCCAAATGTTGCTGCGTGCCCCTCGAGCCCGCTGCGCGGAGCTGGCCGCAGCTCTGCATGCGGCCGCCGCTGTCCGCAGCGCGCGCCGGGACATCGGGCCTGTGCGCATTCAGGTGGACCCGCCGAACCCGGGATGAATCCGGTGATGAGTCCTGATACGTTCGGCTCCCGTTCGGTTAGGTTGCGCCCCGTGGGGCTTGCGGGGTGGGAGAGTGCGCAGTGCGGATCACATTTGTGATCATGAACGCCTATGGTCTGGGCGGAACGATCCGGACCACGCTGACGATGGCGGCGGCCCTGGCCGATCGTCACGACGTCCAGGTCGTCAGCGTGCTACGGCACCTGGACGAGCCGCTGCTGCCGATTGATCCGCGGATCCGATTACGGGCGCTGGTGGACAATTCGCCCCAGACCAGGGCTCGGCGCCGGTCGATCCGGAACCCGGTCCGGCTGCTGGGTGGCGTCACGCACAAGCTGCTGAGCCGGACCCCCAGTCGGCTTGCTCACCCCAAAGATGTTCGGTACAAGGGATTTTCGATTCGCACGGATCTGGCGCTGATCCGGTTCGTCCGCTCGATGGCGGACGGCGAGGTGGTGATCGGTACTCGGCCCTCACTGAACCTGATCTTGGCGCGGTACGCGCCGTCCGGCGTGATCGCCATTGGCCAGGAGCACATGCACCTCGCCAAACACGGACCTGAACTGCGTGGCTCGTACCTGCGGCTGTACCCCAGGCTGGATGCGATGGTGACGCTGACCGAGGCCGACGCGCAGGAGTACCGGGAGCTGCTCGGCCCCTCGGCCAAGGTGTACTCGGTGCCGAACGCGGTACCTCATGTCGGCGAGATCCGAGCGGCGCACGATCCACAGACGAAAGTCGTGGTTGCGGCCGGTCGGCTTGCTCGGCAGAAGGGCTTCGACCGGCTGGTCGCGGCCTGGGCCATCGTCGCCAAAACGCATCCGGACTGGCGGCTGAACATCTTCGGGCACGGTAACGACGCCTCGTTGCAGTCCAAGATCGACAAGAGGCAGCTCACCGGGGTGGTCACGCTGCACGGCTTCACGAACGAGCCGTACGAGCGGTTCGCCGAGTCCGCGATCTACGCGATGAGCTCGCGGTCCGAGGGTTTCCCGATGGTCCTGCTGGAGGCGATGGGCTGTGGCCTGCCGCTGGTCAGCTTCGACTGCCCGACCGGCCCGGCGGACATCATCCAGAACGGGACGAACGGTCTGCTGGTACCCAATGGCGACATCAAAGGGTTGGCTGCTGCGCTGAACCAGCTGATCGAGGATCCCTCGCTACGCCGCCGGATGGGTGCCGCGGGCGTCGAACTGGCCAAGGAGTACGCGCCGATCCGGGTCGCCGCCCGCTGGGAGCGACTCTTCGAGGAGCTGCACCAGGCCCCCCGCCGCCGCACCGCTGAGGCCGAGCCCGCACCCTTCACGGCCTGAGGTTCTGACCGGCGCCGCTCAACATCGGGCGACATGTCCGGTTATGCCCGACGTCCTGGGATTTCGTGACGGCACGTAGACTCGGTCAGTGCCTATCCAGACCATCCGCCTGTTCGGTGATCCCGTGCTTCGTACGCCGGCCGAACCCGTCGTCGACTTCGACAAGGAGCTACGCGGCCTGGTCCGCGACCTTGAGGAGACGATGCTCGACGCTCCGGGAGCCGGCCTGGCCGCCCCGCAGATCGGCGTCGGCCTGCGGGTCTTCACCTATTACGTGGACAACGTCCTCGGTCACCTGATCAACCCCAGCTTGGACCTGTCCGAGGACATCCAGGACGGCGAGGAGGGCTGCCTGTCGCTGCCGAACCTGTCCTTCGACACCCGCCGGGCCCTTCGCGTGGTGGCCAAGGGGTTCGACCAGCACGGTGAGCCGGTCCAGATCGAGGGCAGCGAACTGCTCGCCCGGTGCATCCAGCACGAGACCGATCACCTGGACGGGATCCTCTTCATCGATCGGCTGGAGCGAGCCGAACGCAAGCTGGCGCTGAAGGCGCTGCGCGAGGCGGACTGGGCGGGTGGTCGAGCGCCGGTGGTCAAGGTGAGCCCGCACGCCACCTTCGGCCGCGCGACCTGACCCGGCCGACGTGCGCATCGTTGTCGCGGGTACGCCCGAGGTCGCCATTCCCTCCCTGGACGCGCTTGCCGCATCCCGGCACGAGATCATCGCGGTCGTCACCCGCCCGGACGCCGCCTCCGGGCGCGGCCGGAAGGTGTCCCGCTCGCCGGTGGCCCAGTGGGCCGACCAGCAGGGGGTGCGGGTTCTGCAGCCGATCCGTCCGAGCGAGCCGGCCTTCCTCGCCGAGCTGACCGCGCTCGCCCCGGACTGCTGCCCGGTGATCGCCTACGGTGCGCTGGTCCCGCAGACGGCGCTGGAGATCCCGGTTCACGGCTGGGTGAACCTGCATTTCTCGGTGTTGCCGGCCTGGCGTGGGGCCGCCCCCGTGCAGCGCGCCATCATGGCCGGTGACGAGGTCACCGGTGCGACCACGTTCCGGCTGGAGCGCGGGCTCGACACCGGCCCGGTGTTTGCCGTGATGACCGAGACGGTCCGGCCCCGGGACACCGCCGGTGACCTGCTGGCCCGGCTGGCCGAGGGTGGTGCCGGCCTGCTGGTGGCCACCCTGGATGGCCTGGAGGACGGCGTCATCGAGGCCCGGCCGCAACCCGAGGACGGCATCTCGCTGGCCCCCAAGATCACCGTCGAGGAGGCGGCCGTCGACTGGCGGCTGCCCGCGGTCGCGATCGATCGGCGGATTCGCGGCTGTACCCCGGCACCCGGGGCCTGGACGACGTGGCGCGGAGAGCGGCTGGGCCTGGGCCCGATCTCGCTCGACCCACCGGCCCTTGCCGACCCAGAATCAACCCACGCTCCATTGAAGCCAGGAGAACTCAGAGTGCTGCGTCGCGCCGTTCAGGTCGGGACGGCGACCGGCCCCGTCGCTCTCGCTGAGGTGCGCCCGGCCGGGAAGCGGGCGATGCCTGCCACCGACTGGGCCCGCGGTGTCCGGCTCGAACCCGGCTCGGTCCTCGGTGCTGAGCCGTCGGGTTCAGGGACGCCGAACGCCGGTTCGGTCGAGGCCGGTTCCGCGCCGTCCGACCAGGGACGTTCGCCCGAGCAGGTCAGCGCGACGAGCGCTAGCCAGGTGGAGGCGTGAGTCGGTCAGCGGCTCCGGCTGGTCGCCCGTCCCGGCCGCCGCGTAGCGCCGGCGACAAGCCCGGTGGGACCAGGGCCGGTGGTCGGGCCCAGGGCAAGGCGGGAACCGCGCCGGCCGGTGGTCGACCGCGCAGCACCGGTGACCCGGCCCGGCTGGTGGCGTACGAAACCCTGCGGGCGGTGGACGAGCGGGACGCCTACGCGAACCTGGTGTTGCCCGGTCTGTTGCGTCGAGCCAAGCTGCACGGCCGCGATGCCGGGCTCGCCACCGAACTGGCCTACGGCACGCTGCGCGGTCGCGGCAGCTACGACGCCGTGCTGCGGGCCTGTATCGACCGTCCGCTGGACAAGGTCGATTCGGCCGTTCTGGACGCGCTGCGACTCGGCGTCCATCAGCTGCTGAACACCCGGGTACCGCAGCATGCTGCGGTGTCCACCACCGTTGACCTGGTTCGGGCGACGTCCGGGCCGGGTGCCTCGAAGTTCGCCAACGCCGTGCTACGCCGGGTGACCGAGCATGAGCCCGAGACCTGGCTGACCCGGGTCGCCCCCGACGCCGCGCAGAATCCCGACGGTCATCTGGCGGTGCTGCACTCGCACCCGGAGTGGATCATCAGGGCCTTGCGGGATGCGCTGCGGACGGCCGGTCGCCCGGTCGACGAACTTCCTGCCCTGCTGGCCGCGCACAATGCCCGCCCCCGGGTCGCGGTTGCCGCGCTGCCCGGTCTGGCCACGGTGGCTGAGCTGACCGATGCCGGTGCCGATCCCGGTGCGCTCTCGCCGTTGGGGGCCCTGCTGCAGGGTGCTCCGGACGACGCCCCGGCGATCGGGGAAGGCCGGGCCAGGGTGCAGGACGAGGGCAGCCAACTGGTGACGCTCGCGCTGGCGGCTGCCGAGCTGGCGGGTGCCGACGCCGGCCGGTGGCTCGACCTGTGTGCCGGCCCCGGAGGCAAGGCGGCGCTGCTGGCGGCGCTGCTGGCCGAACGGCACGACGCCGGTCAGGTCGGTGACGACGCCGAGCTGGTCGCCGTCGAGGTGGCCGAACACCGGGCCGGGCTGGTGTCGCAGGCCTTGGCCTCGGTGCCGGCCGCCTACGAGGTCCGGGTGGCCGACGGTCGTTCGGTGGCCGAGGTGGAGCCGGGCCGCTACGACCGGGTGCTGGTCGACGCGCCGTGCACCGGACTGGGAGCGCTGCGCCGCCGGCCAGAGGCACGCTGGCGGCGGACGCCGTCCGACCTGGCCTCGCTTGCCCCGCTGCAGCGCGGCCTGCTGACCGCAGCCCTGGACGCCGTCCGGCCCGGGGGAGTGGTCGCTTACGTGACCTGTTCCCCGCACCCGGCCGAGACTCGCGCCGTGGTGGAGGACGTGCTACGCGGGCGTACCGACGTCACCCGGCTGAACGCCCCGGCCGTGGTCGCCGACCTGATCGGCGACGAGCATCCGGAGCTGGACCTGGGCGCGGCGACCGACGTCCAACTGTGGACCCACCTGCATGGCACCGACTCGATGTACCTGGCCCTGCTGCGCCGCGACTGAGCCCCTGCTGCGACTGAGTCCTGCTGCGACTGAGTCCTGCTGCGCCGCGGTCTGAAAAGCAGGTGCTGGGCACCGCTGTGTCCTGTCAGGATGCGCCGGTGAACCGTGACCAGATCTCCAGGCTTGCCCACACTGACCATCCGCTAGCCTCGCCGCTGGACGACGACTCGGTGCGGCGGTTGTTGGCGCAGGCCATCGTCCGCGGTGACGAGCGCCTTCTCGACCTCGGTTGCGGTGGTGGCGAGTGGTTGCTGCGCGCGCTGACCGGGTGGCCGGAGGTACGAGCCGAGGGGGTTGACCTCTCCGAGCCGGCGCTGGCTCATGCCCGGGCGGAGGCCAGTCGGCTGGGGGTGCAGGATCGGCTGGTCCTGCACCAGCAGGACGCCACTGGGTTTGCGGCGGCGCAGCCGTTCGACGTCGTCCTCTGCGCGGGATCGTCGCACGCGTTCGGCGGGTTGCTGCCCACCCTCGCGGCTGCCCGCGCGCAGCTGGCTCCCGGCGGCCGGGTGCTGATCGGCGACGGTTTCTGGGACCGCCCGCCCACCCCGGAGGCCATCGAGATGCTCGGCGGCTTCGCCGACCTGGCAACCACGATGGACCTGGTGGTGGCCGATGGCTGGACTCCGGTCGGCGGGCACATCAGCACCCGCCGGGAACTGGACGACTACGAATGGGCCTGGACCGGAGCACTGGCCTCGTGGGCGCTGGACCATCCCGACGACCCAGACCACGATCAGGCGCTCGAGGTGGCCACCGCACACCGTTCCGAATGGCTACAGGTCTACCGGGATACCTGGGGTTTCGTGACGCTCGTCCTGCGTCAGACACCTCGATCACGGAAGGCTTGATCCCGGAAAGCTGAGGGTTTCGGCTGGGTTCGGCAGCGGGAAACCCCGCGCTATTCGACGTCGTCCCGGTAGAGCAGTTCTCGGCGCTCCGGATTCTTCAGCACGTTGCTGACGTACAGGCCAAAGTCCAAGTCCTCGCGGGTGGTGTCGGGTGCCGCCGCAATATGAGAAACAACCCGGTTGAAGTGTGCTCGATAAACTACGTCAATTGGCGGTTCCGTGCTGAAAGATAGCTGTGCCTTGTTCTTTGTCACTAATTTCCAGGAGCCGGTGACGCCGTCGTTCAGGACGATGATCCCGGCACCCTCGAGGAAGAACTTCAAGTTATTGCCCTCCCGATAGAGGACGGCGAGCCGGCGGTTCAGGGTGGCATAGTGGCCCCTGACCGGGGTAGATCTGTTGGGCGCCACCGACCGCCGGTACACTCGGAGGTCGCCCTCGGCGGGATTGAAATCGCCCACTTTCGAAGATTCATCATAAGAATAGACTCGCATTATCAAACCCCTGTTCTCGCCATCGACCTTGGCTTGACAGTATCGCAAAGCATCACATTGCTTGATTTCGGGTCGAAGTCTGCTGGTCTGCTGGCCTCGAGCTGGCAGCGCATAAATGCTTACGGTGCGCGTTGTCCAGCCGCGAATGTGAAAGGGCGGGACCTGGTGGCTTGGTTGCGATTTTGCTCCGACTTTGCTCCCGGTATCCCAGTGGAACCGTCGTCGTCCGGGCGGGTTTGGCGCAGTGCGGGCGGTGTGCGGGCGGGATACCGGCAGCATCGTCGGAGGGCGGTGCTCTGGCCATGCTCTGGTGCCTGATTCGACCCAGCGAGCGCCTGGCTGTCAGTGGGCGCGGACGGCCAGCCTGGGTTGGCTCGGAAAGTTGACCTCGTCGAAGAGCACCCAGCGAGTGACGGTGATCTCGTAGAGCCGGGAGCGGGGCGAAGGAGACGGGCCAGCAGGGCGGGGCACCGGCGGCTGGACCGGAGCCACCGGGGGCGAGACGGGGGCCGAGGCCGGGGATGTCGCCGTCGCGGCCGGAGGGAAAGCCTGGCTCGCCTGCGGTAGCAGATGGGCCGCCCCCGGCCAGCGATCAACGAAGGCCTTCGCTGCCCGCGGCAGATCGGCCTCGGGCACCTCCCGGGCCAGGCCGGAGAGGCTCACGCCCCGGACGCGCTCGCCGAGGCGGTTCGGAACCTCGAGGGCGATCGAGGCCGCGACTCGGGGATCGCTGCGGATGTTGGCCGCGTGCTCGCGATCCTCGCGGGACAGGAAATACAGCCGGTCTGGCTCGAACTCGACCTGGAACCAGACCTGACAGACCGCCGGGAAGCCTCCGTCCCCAATCGTTGCCACTTGCATCAGGGCCGCCGCAGCAACACCATCGACGATGAGCCGGCGCGGGTCGGCGTCAGGCATGGCGGGGGGCGGGCAGGTGCACCTCGCTCGGCGAGGCGGGGGTGCCGGTGGCGGCTGCGACCGCCGAGGTCAACGGCAACGGCTTGGCGAGAGTGTCGTGCATGACGCCCCGCCATTCGTCGATCGAGGCCCCGCGCCGACCGGAAAGCATCCGGTCGAACTTGTAGGCCCTGGTGCGGACCGTCACGCTGGGATACGTCCGTGGGTCCAGCATGGTGCTGGCGGCGAATCGACAGCCCTCATCCACCTCACCGGCCTGCACCAGAGCACTCGCCCGCTCGAACCTGACAAGTGCCGGTTCCGTGGTTTCCCGCGGGTCGTAGAGTTTCAGGGCCCGGTTCGCGGCGCCGATGGCCTGCTGGGTGTCGTGTAGTTCCCCGTAGGCGTTGGCTTCGTAGAACGCCTGCTTCTGCGGGACGAAGGAGAAGATCCCGCGCCGAATCAGGGAGTCCGGCGAGTTGTCCAGCGCGGCGCGACCTCGGTCGATGGCCCGGTGGGCCGCGTCGGCTGCGCCGAGCGCGGCGTGGGCCTTGGCGTTGAATCCCCACAGCCAGGCCACCGCCGGGGTAGCGGCAAGCCGGCGGTCGGAACGCTCCAGCCGGGCGGTGGTAATCCGAAGAACGCCGTGCGGATCGTCCGAATAAGCCGGAATGTACGATTGTCCGGCCAGGGCAATATCGGCGTAATACCGATCGCCGATATCCACGGCGGCGTGGTACGCGGTTCGGTACCACATCGTCGCCAGCTCGAATGACCCTTGAACGAAGAGTATTTCGCCGACCACGGTGGCGAACTGTGCGCCGGTGCGAACCAGTCGCACCCGATGTGCGGTCTTCTGCTGTTCCCGGACCAGTCGCCTTACACTGCGGAAATGGCTGACCGCGGTATTAAGAATCTTGGTCGGGACGACCTGGATCACTTCGACACCGAGGCGGTCGGCGGTGGTCTCGAAGTAGTCCAGTCGATCGCTACTGATATTGCTGGTGTCAAGCGCGCTGTTCATGGCATCGGGTTCGCTGTCGAGTGCTTCGACCAGGCTGCCCATCAGTAACGCACCCCCGGCGCGAAGCGCGGTTCGTCGAAGCACGTGGTCCTCCCCCTGCTCGGATTGATCTCGCTCCTGGTCTCCGGTCTCCCAGGAGCGTGCGGCGAGACCGACCATGGCGCCGGGGATCTGGAGGCCGTCCGCGATCCGTTCGATCACGTCGATGTGCATTACTCGCATCTGCTCATCGGACATCAGTTTGCTGATCCGACCCTGGGTAAGCCCGGTGGCCGCAGCTATCTGCGCCTGAGTCGTACCCTGGTGTTGTCGCAGCAAACGGAATGCCATTCCGAAATCCCGGGACCGCAAAGCCTGGCGAAAGTCCCTCCGGTCCAGCAACGCGGCACCGAGCACAACGCTTGACCCTGCTTCTCCGGACATCTCAGACCTCCGTCGATCTCATTGCTGGACTGTATCGATAATCGCAGAAGGCAACGCGCCGCATATACCAGGACTGCATATCGGGCTGGTATTCCGCAGCGGGGGTCTCGGAATCAATGATCGAATTCAGCGGGGTCCGCGGCACTCGTCTCCATGCGAGAGTCGCGGACCCCGCCTCCAGGTTCGATGGAGTTAGCTTAGACGTTCTCCCGGGATAGCTGATTCTGCAGTGGCGGGAGGTGCAGAAATGACGGATGTTGCAGCAATTGGCAGAAATTGCAGGTCAGAAGTCGCCAAGGTGAAACTGGCCTGCCCAATGATCTTGTTGACGCGAAGTGCCCGGACCACCGGCAACCACTTCGTGGTCGTCCGCCGGACAGGGGCTGGGGCTGGCCCGTCAGACAGGGCCTAGGCTCGGCACGTGGGCATCCAGATCTCCCCAAGCATCCTGTCGTCCGACTTCGCCCGGCTCGATCGCGAACTCGGCCGAATCAGCACCGCCGACTGGGCGCATGTCGACGTGATGGACAACCATTTCGTCCCCAATCTGACCCTCGGACTACCGGTCGTCGAGGCACTGGTGAAGGTCTCGCCGATTCCGGTCGACTGCCATTTGATGATCGAGGACCCGGACCGGTGGGCCCCTGGATACGCCGAGGCCGGCGCGGGCAGCGTCACCTTCCATGCCGAGGCCGCCGCCGCGCCGATCCGGCTGGCCCGAGAACTGCGCCGGCTCGGAGCCCGGGCCGGCGTCGCGCTGAAGCCGGCCACTCCGGTCGAGCCGTTCCTCGAGTTGCTGCCGGAGATAGACCTGCTGCTGGTGATGACCGTGGAGCCGGGATTCGGTGGACAGAGCTTCCTGGACGTCTGCCTGCCGAAGATCCGCCGCGCGCGGCAGGCCATCGCCGGATCCGGGCTCGATGTCTGGCTCCAAGTGGACGGCGGGGTCTCAGCGTCCACGATCGAGCGCTGTGCCGAGGCCGGCGCGGATGTGTTCGTCGCCGGTTCAGCGGTCTACGGCGCAGAAGACGCCGCCGCGCAGATTGAACATCTCCGGGCACTGGCCACCGCTGCCTGCTGACTAATGTCCGGCGGGCGGCTCGTCTACTGACGCCGTCCGTCGGGTGGCTTGATTATTGACGGCGTCAGTTGGGGCGGCGGTGAGTTAGGGCGACCAGGCGTGCGTGGACCAGGTCTGATCAGCCCAGGTTTGGTCGGCCCAGGTCCGGCCGGTCCAGCTCTGTCCCGACCACGCCCGCGCGGCCCAGGTACGTCCGGCCCAGGTCCGGCCGTTCCAGGTGCGCCCGGCCAGGGTGGTGGTGTCGGCGGCGAAACCGGAACCGATCCAGACGGTGCCGTTGAAGGCGCCGAGCGGGAGCACCCAGGCATGCTGATCGGCCGTGAGAGCAGCCATCTGCCAGCTACGCCACGGACGGCCGAAGATGTCCCGCTCGCCGCGCAGCGCAATTCCGTCGAGCGTGACCGAGTAGCTGCCGCGAGCCCCCTGCAAGGTCCCTAGCCCAGTGGCGCTGAGGCCCCGGGTGGCGAACTGGCCGGCGGGGTGCGGCGAGGGGGTCGACTCGCGGGTGCCGAAACCGGCCGGACGGCGACTGACCGCGGTCACCAGGTTGATTTCGCCGTGGCCCTCGGAGCCCCGGTTGCGGGCGAGCGGAGTGCTGCTGTTCACCAGCAGTTGACGGATCTGCACCGCCGACAGAGCCGGCCACTTCTGCCACAGCAGGGCCGCAGCGCCGCTGACCACGGCGGCGGCCTGCGACGTCCCACTGCCCCGGATGAAGCCGGCACCGACCAGCGCATCGGGGTATCGGGAGCTCAGATAGGAATCGGGTCCGGCCGGAGCCACGATCCCGACACCCGGTGCCACCAGGTCGGGGCTGCGTGAGCGCATCGCGGAGTCGCTGTGCTGGGAGAAACCGGGCACCTGATCGTCGTCGTATCCATCGGTTCCTCTGGTGTCCACCGCTCCGACCGCGAGCAGGTGCGGGTTGTATGCCGGGTCGGCCAGACCGCGAGCCACCTCGCCGTCGTTCCCACCGGCCACCACCACCAGGATCCCTGCTCGGCTGGCCACCTCGGCCGCCTGTGACAGCGGATCGGCCGTCCACGACTGGGTGCTGTCGGTGCCGAACGACAGGTTGAGGATCTTGATGTTCAACCCGTCCCGATGCCTGTTCTGCACCACCCAGTCGATCGCGGCGATCAACTGGGAAACGTCGACGGCCCCGTTGCGGGCCCCGACCTTGACGCTGATCAGCCGCGCGTCCGGTGCCATCCCGTAGAAGTTCGTGGTGTCCCGGGCGTACTCGGCGCCGGTCCGGCGAGGTGCTTCCCGGCCGGCGATGATGCTGCTCATGTGGGTGCCGTGGCCATAGCTGTCGAGGTAGCGCCGCTCCGGGTCCTGGCTCTCGAACGACAGGTCCGGGCCGACCACGACTTTGGCCGGATCCGCCAGTGCCGACACCGGCGCCACGCCGGTGTCGATCACCGCGACGTCCACTCCGGCGCCGGTCACTCCCGCCCGCCAGAGGGACTGGGCGCCCGTGCTGCGAGTCACATTGGTCAGCGCCCCGGGCTGGGTGGCCGGGTCGAAACCGAGATCAAGTGGACGGGCGACCCGGTCCGGGCTGACCCCGAGCACCCCGGGGATCCGGCGTAGCCCTCCGACGGCGGCCGTGGGTAGATCCGCGACCAGCATGCGCAGGGCCGGCTGGACCGTGGTCACCCGGCCGCCCGCGGCGTGGATCTGTGTTGTCACGGCGGTGACCAGATTTGAGCTGGCCTGGTTTGAGGTGGCCTGGCTGGCCAGCGATGGGGCGTCGGCGAGGTGGACGATGACCGTAGACGTAGGCGGACCGGTCGAGGTGCCCTGCGCTGCGGGAGCGAGACCGAGGGCCAGCGCCGACGTCGCGGTGAGCGCGAGCGCGGCGAGAAACGTCCGATGCCGAGCGTGATGGCTACTCATGCAGGAGAGTGCATCACTCTTTGTAACTGGATGTCAGGAACTTGGCCGGTTTGCTCGGCTGATCACCCGAACGTGTGGCCTGGGTGACTTTGCCGCTCGATGCGGGAACAACATCGAACTGGCAGACTGTTGAGCAGTTTCGACACAACGACTAAGACAATGACAGCAATGCGTGCTCCGGGGTCGGTGTAATTCCGAACCGGCGGTGACAGTCCGCGACCCGACCGCAGCCAGCGGCCGGTTGACCTGGTGAAATTCCAGGACCGACGGTGAAAGTCCGGATGGGAGGCAGCACGCGG
>JANNPJ010000430.1:0-11669 GCA_031400005.1 Kineosporiaceae bacterium
GCGCCGGCACGTCGTCCGGTGGCACCAACAATCCGTCGATGCCGTCCCGGACCTCGCCGGGAAACGTTCCCACAGTGGTGGCCAACACCGGCAATCCGTGAGCATGTGCCAGAAAGACGGTTTGCGACGCGGTGGCGTGCCGGTAAGGCAGCGCCAGAACGTCATGATCGGCCAGCAAGGCCGGCACCTCCATCCCGGGGACGTACCCGGCGCGAATCCGCACCCGGCCGGCCAGCGCCGGATCGGCGGCCAGCCGGCGGACTCGCTCGCCCGCCACACCCCACTGCTCACCGGCAACCGTCACGGACACCCCGGGGACGTCGCGGGCCGCTTCCAGCAGGACGTCGTACCCCTTGTAGTCCCGGACCATGCCCAGCGCGAGCACCCGCACCCGAGCAGCACCCTCCGAAGCGGCACCATCCGATCTAGCACCCTCCGAAGCAGCACTCTCCGATCTAGCCAGCGCCCGCTCCCGGCCGGAGGGCACCGGCAGCCCGCCAGGTAGATGCGGGGCCAGCGCGGCGACGGTGACCGACGTGACGCCGAGTCCTTGAGCCAATCGGGCCTGCTCCGCGGAGTGCACCAGCACGCCGTCCACCCTGCGCAGCATCCGGGTCATCAGCCACTCGCCGCCGGGATGGGTCTCGTGCGGGACGACGTTGTGCGCGATCGCGATCACCCGTGGCCGGGGCCTGCCATTCGGGGTGAAGCTTCGGCGGATCGCCCGCACCACGGTCAGCAGGGCCGGTACCTGGACCGGCACCACGACGACGATCACCACCAGGTCGAAGCCACCCAGCGATCGGCCCGTCGACCACCAGGACCAGGGCCGGTCCCAGCGCAGCGGCCTCGTCGTCGCCTCGAACGGCGGCAGATCCGGACCGCCGTCCCCCACTGCCTGCTCACCCGGATAGAGCCGGTTCGGATAGAGCCGCTCCCAGGAGACCAGGTGGACGTCGTGCCCGGCGGCCTGCAGTTCGTGCGCGGTCTGGGTGGTGTGCGCCGCGACTCCACCCTTGAAGGGGTGGGTCGGCCCGACTATCGCGATCTTCACAGCGCAGCGTCATCCAAGGCAGCGTCATCCATCGGCTAGACCTCGCGGACGCCGGGATCGAGTGCGCTGTCCCCGCGGGAACGAACGATCAGGTCGGCGAGCAACGCCATGCTCCCGATCAGCAGTCCCGCCATCACCAGCAGCACGGTGTTCGCCGGGAAGTAGAACGGGTGCCTGACCATGTCCACCACCGCCTTGATCACACCGATTCCCAGCAACCACAGGGCCATCGGCATCAGCACCTTGAGCGGGTCGAAGTACATGATCATCCGCAGTACCTGGAGGATGTACCGATACGCGTCCCGGACGAAGTGGAACTTGCTCGTCCCGGCGCGCTTCGCGTAGCCGATCGGCACGTAATGCACGTCGTGCTGGTTCTGCAGGAAGGCCAGCGTGATCGTGGTGACGCAGGAGAAGCCGGGTGGCAGCAACCGCAGGTACGGCAGCGAAACCGACCTACGGAACGCCCGCAGACCCGAGTTCAGGTCCGGGATCTTCTGATTGGACAGCCGCTCGGCGATCTTGCGGATCAGCCACTTGGCGGGCACCCGGAGCCACTTGTGGGTGCCTTCCTCGCTGGTCCGAGCACCGACCACCTGGTCGTAGCTGGGGTCCGTGAGTAGCAGTTCGATGAGCTCCGGGATGCGCTCGTTCGGGTAAGTCATATCGGCGTCGGTCCAGACCACGATCTCGCCGCGGGCCCGGAGGGTGCCGATCCGCCGAGCGGTGCCAGAGCCCCCGTTGCGCCGGAACGACAGCACCTGGACCTGCGGCATCCGCTCGGCCGCCGCCCGGAGAACGGCCAGTGTGCCGTCGGTGCTGGCATCGTCGATCGCCAGGATCTCGTAGCTGATCCCGGAGGCGTCGAGCGAACCAGTGATCCGTTCCAGCTCCGCAAGGACATGGTCCTGCTCGTTGAAGCAGGGCAGCACGACGGTGGCGGTGACGCCGCCTCGATCGGGCCGGGCGGGAACCGGGTTGGTCACGGGGTGCGGCGCAAACGCCGAAGCCGGGTTCTGCGGTGCCGCCGACTGACTGGCGGCGGGAAACTGTGGGGTCTGTGGCGAGGCACTCATCGTGCCGTGAGGCTACCGGTTCGCGGACCCCGGCCAGCGCGCGAGCCAGACCTGGACCAGCAACTGGTCCATCCCATGGGGCACCCGGGTAAGGAGCCGCTGGTCCTCGGTGGTCTTCAGGTTGACCACCTCGACCGGGTCGAGTGCCAGGTCACGCAGCAGGGTGGCGCCTTCCGGGGTGCCCGCGATCAGCACCGGACGATGTCCGGCCGCCACGATTCGATCCGTGATCCGCCGTACTGCTGGACCGCCCACGGACGGCTCAACCACCTTGATCGAGGCAGCTGGCAGGTCACACACCCCGCGGATCAGTTGCGGCCACTCGTTGGCCGTCCTGTTGTCGACTGCCAGCACGGCGTCACCGGGCCTGAGCTGGTCACACACCCTGTGGACGGCGGCCAGCTCACCCTGCTCGGTGCGGTCACCGGCGACCGGCGCGGTAGCCAGCCAGGGCGGCAGCAGCATGCTCACCATGGCCGCAGCGAGCACCGACAGCAGCAAGGATGCCGGCCAGCGACGCCGTGCGATCCGACCCACCCAGGCGGCGGCCGACCCGGCCGCGATCACCAGGGTCGGCAGCACCAGCGGGACCAACCGTCGATCGGCCCAGGGGTGGTCGGGCGTGATCCCCGGCCGGTACAGCGTCAGCACAGTGCCGGCCAGACCGATCACCGCCGGCCCCAGCCACACCGGCACATCGGGGCGAGCCCAGACGACCCGGCCAGCTGCGGCGCTGCGAATGCTGCGCCCGGACAACAACCACCAGCGGGTCGCCGCGCCGGCCAGTCCGGCCAGCATCAGCCAGCCGGCGAGCACCACCACCGGCCCCACGTACCAGCTCACCCAGGAAAGGCTGTGCTCGGCGTAGGTCCGTCCGCCGTCCACCGGCAGGCCCTGCCTCAGCTGCAGTCCGGCGACCACCCGCGAACCCGAGTCGTTCGGATCCTGGCGGGTGATCAGCCAGAGCGGACGGCTGGCCAGCACCACCCCGACCAGCAGGACTGCTCCGGCGACCAGGCGCGGCCAGCGGCGAAGCCGGATCCCGCTACCAGGCTCAGGCCGGCCCGTCGCCGTCCGAAGGGAACCACCAGACTCTGGACCACTTGGCTCCAGAGCACCAGGCTCCGCACGACCTGCTGCCTCAACCGAACCATCGGATTCCGCACGGCCAGACTCCGCACGGCCAGACTCCGCACGGCCAGACTCCGCACGGCCGGCCGTTCGCACCGGGTCGCCGCCAGCCACGCCAGCTTCCTTCGACGTCCTGACGTTCGACGCCCCGCTCTGCGACGTCGCCCCGTTCTTCGACGTCCCGACGGGATCCTCCACCCGGGCCTGACGAGCGGCTCGGCGCCGACCGACCCCGACCACAACCAGACTGAGGACGCCGAGCAGCACCCCGCCAACGATCAGCGGCAGCAGGCTGGCGGCGATCTCGCCCAGGTAGGGCCGGGACAGCAGAACGGCGGGGATCGCTGCGATCAGCGTGCCGCCGACCCCGCCGAGCACCAGCGGACGTGCCGCCGGATGCCCCCGAAGCGCCAGGACGGCGGCCACCGGCAGCAAGAAGGCGACCTCTCGGATGGAGTCCACCCGAACCAGACCAGCCAGACCGAAGCCGAGACCGGCGGCCAGGCCGATCCACCACGCGGGCGGCCGGGTGCCGGATTCCCAACGCCGACCGTTGCCCGCTTTCACCGCGTCCACCAGTAGCGCTGCGGCAGCCATCACCAGCAACAGGGCCAGCGGCTCCGAGTAGGTCGACCGGGCGGCGTGCAGCACCGGTTGGGCGAGCGCGAGCGTGGCCACCACCGGGACCGCCCAGAGGGATCCGCCGAGCCGGGTCGCCAAGCCGGCCACGGCCAGCAGCGCCAACGTGGACACGATCGCCGGAGAGAGCAGCAGCCCTTGCCAGCCGGCCGCCCACCAACCGAGCGAGTACACCGCCGGAGCGCCGAGCAGGAACTGCGGGACGATGTCGACGGTCGTGCCTGCTGCGCCCGGGCTGCCGTTCACTACCTGGAAGAAGGCCGGACTGGACAGCCGGAATGCCGGATCGATGAGTGCCGCGCTGCCGCCGAAGGCCTCCAGGTAGGACGGCACCGGCAGTTCGTGCCGAGTCGCGATCCACTGGGTGAACAGGGCGTACGATCCCGCGTCGCGGCGCAGCACCACGTGCTCGGCATGGGTGACGGCGGCCCACCAACCGTGCCCGGCAGCGATAGCCACACACAGCGGTGCACTCCAACGCGCTGCCGGCGGCGCCGGCAGTAACCGCACCAACCGGACCAGGACGACGGCGATCACCAGCAACAACGGGACGACGATCCACGGCCGCCATCCGCCGAACGGGACCAGGATCGCGGCCAGCAGCGCGGTCGCCGCCACTAATCCGGCGGCCAGCGGGCCGGACCGAGCCAGCACGATCCCGGCCAGATGCTCACCACGCAAGGCGGCCGGGTGGACAGGGGCCGGGTTCTCGTTCCGAACGGCGGTGCTCATGATTTCAGCTCACAGTCCACTCGCCAGCCGCACTCGCTCTGTGTCTTCTTGCTCGCTCGCACGACGGCGCTCATGGTGCTGTCTTCCCTCGTCGACAGTCCCTGCGCTTTCGGTTCGCACGGGGGCTGAGGCTACCGGGCGGACGGCGACTAATCTTGCTGGGTGTCCTCGAGCCGCTTTCTTTCCGCCGACGTCCCTGCCCTGATGCTTGACTTGATCTCCATGGACCCCGGGCGGCCCAGGGTCACCTGGTACGGGCCTGATCACGAACGCGTGGAGTTCTCGGCGAAGACGCTGAACAACTGGGTGTCGAAGACCGCCAACTTGTTGGTCGACGAACTGGACGCCGGGCCCGGCTCCCGGCTCGGAATCGCTCTGCCGGGACATTGGCGGACGGTCGTCTGGCTACTGGCAGGCTGGTCGGTCGGCGCCCACACCATCGTCTTGCCCCCGCCCGATCCTCAGGGCCAGGACGGCGCCCCGACCATCGCTGTCGATGTGTTGGTGACCGACCGGCCGTCCTCCCCACCGCCGGGAACCATCGAATCACTGCTGGTCGTCGTGACGCTGCCGGCCCTCGCGACCCGGTTCCTCGGTGACGTGCCGCTGGGCGCCATCGACGCTGCATCTGAAGTGCGGCTCCAGCCCGATGTTTTCGTGGTCGGAGAGCGCCCAGACGGAACTGACCCGGCGTTCACCGCTGGCGACCGCACGGTGCCGTACGCAGACCTGATGCCCACCGCCCGAGCTGGCATCGACGTCAGCATCGGGGCTGGAGTCTCGGACCAAGCCACCGGCTTTCCGGAAGCGGCTGCCGATACTCGCACCGGCGCAATCCGACTCCTTACCAGTGCCGGACCGGACCGCGCAATAGAGACCTACCTGGCAGCCCTGGCAGCCGGCGGATCCGTTGTGCTGCACCACAATCTGGCCGGACTTAGCGAAGCCGAGCTCGCTCACCTGGCAGGCCAGGAAGGAGTCACCGCGATCGACCTCTGACCCTCGCCACCCGTCCGATCTTGATCACAACTGTCTGCGCCAGGTGATTTCGGTGAATCTGATCACCCAGAACGTGTTCAAATCTCTTGTGCTGCAGTGAGTATGGACATGAACTCAGTTCGTGGCACGCAGCGGCTCAGTGCGCCTGTGGAACTCGGGAGTACGGGCGGCGCAGATACGCGAGCCGACTCACCGACGCCGTAGCCGTGACAGTCGCAGTCGCCGTGGTACTCGGGGTTGACGTTCCTGTCGGAACCGGAGTCCCCGTTGACGTCGGAACTGGCGTTGAAGTCGGAGTCGGCGTGGCAGTCAGAACCGGCGTTGGGGTCGGTATCGGAGTAGGCGCCGGCCGGGGTGCGACTTCGACCGCGCCGAAAGTAAACCCGGGTGAGCGCAATCCCAGCTTGCTCCGCGCCTGAGTGCCGGTGAACACCACGGTGACGGTCTGCCCGTCCCGCTTGCCGGTGATCCGCACGCCAGCCAGCCGGGCCGTGCTCCCGCGCTTGGCCACCACCCATGAACTCACCGAGTCGAAACCGAACCGGCTCGCCAAGCTGGCCTTGCTGAACCCCTTGCTCCAGCGCCGGTAGGGGTTGTCCGAGGCGTTGTCCCAGCGGCTGTCATCCACCGCCTTGAGGTAGCTGATCCCGTACTGGCCGTAGACGTACTGTCGGTTCTCGGTGTGTCCCCCCATCGACGAGGAGTACATCGCTTCGATCGTCCGACCGGCAGAGTCAACGATCACCTTGCCCTCGGTGGCGACCACGGCCTGACGCCAGCGCCCACCCAGGGCGGCGTCCGCCTTCTCCTGGTCGTACCCCCGGTAGACCTGGTCAGCGGTCGTCGTGCGCAGGACATACGCCTGGTCGGACGCGACGTACTTCGAGGACAGGTAGGTCCGGGCAGCAACCACCTGGGCCTTGAGCGCCTCCATCGGCCAGGAGACCGGCACTTCGGCGAGGCCCATCAGATACCTCTGCACCGCCGTCGTCGCCTTTCCAGCGTTGATCACCTCGGTCACCCGGATTCCGAGACCGGAGCCGACGAAGCGAGCGTTGCCCCAGCGGGTACGCAGGCCAGAGCTGCCACCGGTCGGACGCACCTTGACCACGGTTCCGGCGTGCCGGGCGGTGAGTTCCGTGCCGTCCTCGACGAACAGCTTGCGGGTGTTAGTGGCGTCCAGCAGGGCGATCCCGGCCCGTCCGGATACCCGCAGCCGGGTCACCGACCAGGTGCTGCCCTGCGGTTGGACGACGCTGCGATCGTCGTCGACCCAGCGGACCGTACCGGTTTCGGCGTCCAGCTTGGCGGTTGATGTCAGGTTGGCGAGGCTGAGCACGACTGGGGCGTCGAGCGCGCGGGTCACCACTGAAGAGTCGCGGTAGTAGGTACCGACGATGGCCCGGTAACTGCAGCCCAGCCGGGCCGCACCCTGTGCGCCGTACTGACTCATCCCCATCCCGTGTCCCCAGCCATGACCGTAGACCTTGACCGCGGAAGCCGGCGTGACCGCCTCAGCGATCTTCGCGCCGCCGGAGGACGGGCAGGTCGCCGCTGGCCGGATCGCATCCGCCGTCCCCGCAACCGATTGCCCTGCGATGCGCGGACCGGCCTGGAACGGGCCAGACATCGCACTCGCCGCCAGTGGGGCGGAGACGACCAGCACTGCGGTGACGCAGCCCAAAACCAGGGCGGTGGGACGGCGGCGACTCATCGCGCGAGAGCTCCTCTCGTGGCGGACACGCGGGATGGCGGGGTGTTTGAACCCCGTCACCTCCGTCCTGTCGGCATCGAGCCCGGACTACTGAGGGGCCCGGACCCGCCACCCGCCGAGTGGAGTACGAGTGCGCGCCGAAATGGGCTCAGAACGCCCCGGCAGTGGGGACTGTCGGACGCGCTCAGTCGAGGTATCCGTAGACGTCGACCCGGACCTGGACACTCCCCCGGGCGTTCGCGATCCTGATGGTTCCGTCCGAGCTGACCGGAACCACCACCAGGTTGCCTCGGGTATCCCCCTCTGCCACTCGCAAGGCGGCCCCGAGCCCGGCGGGCTGGTTCCACGCGTAGGCCCGTAGCCAGGTCTTTCTCGTCGGGGCAAGCCCGGTCAGGTTGACCAGGACCGCGCTCGCTCCGCTTGGCACCCCGGTATTCGCCCCAGTCACCACCACTTTGCGGGGGTAGCCCACCTTGACGGCGTCCCCCATGGTCCGGGTGTCGACCGCGAGCGCCGGCCGGACCGCGGTGAACGTGGAACCGGCCACGTCCGGCCCAACCATCACCGCCCGGACGTCGAGGACGGCGTCCACCGGTGTGCCGGTGGACCGCAGCGTGATCGCGCCATCGGATACCTGGACGAACGCCAGGTTGTCGATGCTCTCACCCTTGCGATAGCTCAGCGTCGTCAGATTCCCGGCGGTGCCTGGCTGGTAGGCGGTGAGGGTGCCGGCGCCAGTCGGCGAGAGCACGGAGACGTCGACGACCAGACCAGTGATCTGATCGGCCGTAATTGCGCCGAGTGTGGCGGGCAGCGGGATCGAGCGGGGTTGATCGGCGATCAGCTTCCCAGCCGAAGCCGGGCGGCTGTCGAAGATCCGGGTGGCGCCGATCGATCGGATCGCGGACCCCCCGGCGGCGAAGTAGCCGACCACGTCTGCCGTCAGCTCGGTGACCCCGATCGCGTTCCCGACGCTGACCTTTCCGTTTCCGCCGATCCGGGTGGTGACCAGGGTCGAACGAGTCACCCCGGCCGGGACACCGGTCAACGGCAGGCCACCGCCGGCCCCGGTGGGCCAAACCCGGAGCGAGGTGTCGTCGCTGGCGCTGATCGCGGTCAGGTTGAGCACCACGGAGGTGACACCAGTGCGCGGCACGCCCGCCAGGCCGAGCACCGGGATGTCGACCCTGCCGTTCGGGCCGAGCCCAATCCGGCCACCGGTGCGGGTGTCCAGCAGTCGAGTCGGCGCCACCGGGACGTATCCGCCGGTCCCGGACGACGGGAGGGCTGGGATCTCGGGAACTGGGGCGGGCGGGACGATCAGCACGTCGTCAATGACCGGCCGGGCCGTGCCCCTTGCCGAGCTCGAGGTGAGGGTGAGCCGGTAGCGGCCGGGCCGGGCCAGCGCACCGCCACTCAACCGGCCGTTCCACCGCGCTTTGATCTGCCCACCGGCGGGGGCAGAGCCACTGATGCGGGCCACCCGGCCACCATTGAGTGGCGCGCTGACGTCCAGCCGCCAGGACTGCTTGGCCAGTGCGCGAGCCGTGATCGATACCGTGGCGCCGCGCTGCACGCTGTCCGGTGCGCCGATCGGGTTCAGCAGGGCGGCTTTCATCAACGTCCGGACCTGAGACCGGATCGAGCCGAGGTAGGGATACAGGTACCGACCGGGGCAGGCGGTATATCCGGTGTGCCGGTGACCCATGATGACCGGCAGGGTGACGGTCTGACCGGCCCGATACCGCGCGGTGCCACCGCCGGCCGAGGTGAGCCGGGCGCTGCCGTTCGGGTCGCGGTACGACAGGCCCAGCTTCCACGCCATCACCCGGGCTACCGCCGCGATCGACGCCGCGGATGGTCGGGTGACGTCGTAGTTTCCGATCATGGATACGCCGAAGGTGTCGGTGTTGAACCCGCCCGCGTGCGCACCCATGATCGGGCGGTCCAGTCCACCGGCCCGGCCCTCCCAGATCCGGCCGAAGCGGTCGACGAGCGCGTTGTAGCCGATATCGCTCCAGCCCCGACTGAGGTGGTAGGCGTAGTCGCCACGGAGGATGGACGGAACTTGGGACGCCGAGTAGTGGTTCCGCCCAGCCGTGTGGTGCAGCACGGTGGCTTTGATCGTCGGCATGTACGTCGGGGCGTAGCGCACTCGGCGCTCGTCCGCTCCCCACTGGGCGCGACTGATCATGGCTGGCCGACTCGCCGAGGCCGTTCCGATTGATGAAGCTGTCCCGATTGACGAGGCTGCGCCGATGGAGGAGGACCCTGCAATGGACACAGCGCCTGCGCTTGACGAAGCGACGGCGTCCTGAGCCGAGGTTCCGGCGTCCACCAATTCCAGGCTGAGGTCGGTGGGGAGCTTCCCGGAGCGGACGACGACTCGTACCTGGACGCCGGTGCTCGGTCCCACCCAGAGCGGGTCGGTACCGCCGCGCACGGGCGGAACGGCGGGGTCCGGGCTCTGGCCAGGGCCGATCGCCGCGCGGAGGGACGTCGGGTCGGTTCCCGCATCGTTGTCCAGGTGATCCCAGTCAGACCAACCGGTGGCGCCTCGGGTCCGGGCCGAAATCAGCAGATCCGGCTCAACCGCGGAGGCTTCCCAGGTCACACCGATGGTCTGGAACCCAGCGGTGGCCAGGCGCTTGGTCAGAACAGTCGGAACAGACGAGGCATCTGGATCGGAAGAGCCAGCCGGTTCGGACGGATCAGCCGGCGCGGACGAGTCAGCCAGATCGGACGGGACAGCCGGGTCAGCCGGGACAGCCGGGACAGCCGGGTCGGACAGGTCAGCCGGGTCGGACGGCGTGGTGGTCGTGCTGCGAGCGATTGTCCCCTGGCTGGTCAGACGGCTCAGGGCGGCGGCGTCCACCCCGGAGAGCGCCACCCGCCGGACCTTGGTGGGAACGGGTTTGGGTCCGGAACCGGAGGACGCGCGGACCACCGACCCGGCACCGATCGCAGCCGATTCCTGCCCAGCGGCCGGTGCCGATGCGGTAGTCACGGCAGGCAAGCCGGGATCAACTGCCAGAACCGGGACAGCAGCCGGGACCGGGACAGCAGCCAAGGCGGGGACGGCAGCCGGGACCGGGACGGCAGCCAAGGCGGGCACAGCCGCCAGGACCGGGATGACTGTCAGGGCAGCGAAAAGGGCGTACGGCAGTCTGCGCATGGAACGGTGGACCCCAGACGACGAGAGAACTACTTGAGCAACGAGTTACTCACTCATCGTGATTAGCTCTGGCATCTGTAGCTCTCGCTGGCCCCCAATCTGGGGACGCCCTGAATGGGTCAGCGCTCAGCCGCGAAGTGGTTGCCACTGTCAGCCCAGCCACCGGCGCAAACCCGGCAGGCACTCCGAGACACCAAGATCATTCGCGAGGGCATCAACCGCGTTCAATCCGCCCGCATCGTAGGCAGCCGAGCGACATTGTTGGACTGAGATCAGGGTTCGGGTTTGCACTGAGGTCAGCGCGCGGGTTTGCGCAGTACCAGGAGATTGGGCGGCGCCACCGAAACGATCAGGCGCGGCCACAAAGGGCGATGGTCACGGTCCGCTCTCCATCGTCGATGTCGTACCAGATCCGATATCGGCCAACTCGCAGCCTTAGCCGATGGGATGCACCCAGCTCCGATGCCATCTCGGGGCGAGGCTCAGTCGCAAGGTCGTCGACCGTGTCCATTGCCACGTTCAACCCGCCCCATCATCCTGCAAGAAACGAGCGGCCTCGTTGAGCGCTATTTCATCCCAGATGACCTCGTAGGTCATCTCCGGGGGAGGCCAAGCCGATGCCGGGCCTCGGCCTGCGACACCACGGTCGTTTCACCCTGAGCTCGGCGCGCATCGTAACGGGCCAGGGCCAGTTCGTCTTCGAGGTCGGCAAGTTCCTGCGCATTGATGAGCACGGCAGCGGGCTGGCCGTGGTCGGTGATCGTCGAGCGCTCCCGCGCGGTCGCAGCTTTGCGCACCAGGGAACCGAAATGGCGGCGAGCCTCTGTCATTGACAGATCAGTCATACAAAAAGTGTACACAAGTTTCTCGCCAGAGCCTCACCTTTAATCGGAACCTAGCCGGCACCGGCCTTTCGGCGATCCGCCCGGATTGAGGTCAGCGTTCGGGTTTGCGCAGCACCAGGAGAAGGTAATCGCGGCGAAGATCGGTGCGCGGATAGCGGCCCAGCACGTCCTCGAACCGCTGGTAGAAATCCTCATCGATGGGGGTCTCGGTGAACCCGCGGTGGGCGATCTCGAAGCCCAGCTTGTCCGCGTAGTACTCGTAGTGCAGCCAGCTCAGCCGGTTCACCCAGGCGTTCCCGATCGG
>JANNPJ010000048.1:0-33133 GCA_031400005.1 Kineosporiaceae bacterium
GCCGTTGCCTCGCCTCTCGGCCACTCCACCGCGAGGTTGTGGACCTCCGAGCGGACGACGGGATTCGAACCCGCGACCCTCACCTTGGCAAGGTGATGCTCTACCACTGAGCCACGTCCGCATGATCAACGAGCCGAACCCGCGATGAAGCAAGTCCCGCTTGTTGGTGCACCCGTACGGTAGCTGAATTGGAGGAGGTGAGTCCAACTCGCTGCCTGCGTGGCGGTCTCTGATCGGCGCATGACTGGGCCGGCGTCGGTTCGCGCCCTCCCTCCTGTCGCAGGACGGTCGCGGGAACGTCGCCCGAAGAGCACCAGAAGATCGTCTGAGGGGATGTCGAAGCAGCGGAGAGAATCTGCGCCTGCCGTTCTTCCATCCTGAATAATGCTGGGTATAGTTCTGGGTATGCTTACTGAGAGTGGTCCGCTGTGAGTATCCGTCACGCGTTGCTCGCGCTGCTGAGCGAAGGCCCGAAGTACGGTCTACGGCTACGCCAGGAGTTCGAGGCACAGACCGGCGAGGTCTGGCCACTCAACGTCGGGCAGGTGTATTCCACCCTTCACCGGCTCGAGAAAGAGGGCAGCGTCGAGTCTGACGAGGTCGACGGAACCCAGAAACGGTTCCGGATCACCGCCGCTGGCGCCCGCGAGCTGGACCTGTGGTTGCACACACCGCCGGATGCCGCCTCCCCGCCCCGCGACGAGTTGGTGATCAAGGTTCAAGTTGCGTTGCGGATGCCCGGTGTCGACGTGGCCGAGCTGTTACAACTGCACCGCAGGCACATCGTGCAGGCGATGCAGCGATACACCCACCTCAAAGCCGACACCCCCGCCGGCGAGGTCGGTTTGTGCCTGGTGATCGACGCGGAGCTGTTTCGGCTGGAGGCGGTCGTGCGCTGGCTCGACGCCGCCGACACTCGCCTGCGCCACCTTCCCGACCAGTCCTGGGCAGCATCGCCCGTGGAACCGTTGGCCCGGGTTGCCGCCGCGCGTCAGCGGACCCGCACGACAGGAGCCACCCGATGAGCGAGGTCCTGCGCCTGCGGCAGGTATCTAAGGTGTACGGCGTCGGTTCTGCCGCGGTGCACGCGCTACAAGGGATCGATATCGCCGTGCACGGCGGTGAACTGGTGGCCGTGATGGGACCCAGTGGCTCTGGAAAGAGCACGCTGCTGACCATTGCCGGCACCCTGGAGGAACCCTCTGAAGGTGCGGTACTCATCGGCGGTGAGGACGTGTCGCGGATGTCGGCCAACGACCGGGCCATCATTGTCGTCGGTGTGCCGCTGCTGGCTACCGTCGCGGCATGGCTGTTGGCCGGGCGCGAGCCGCGTGTCCTCGCCCGCCGCGTCCTCGACCGACACACCGCCTCGACCGGCGCCCGAAGGCGAGCAGCCATGCGGGCTGAGGGTGCGTTATCGCCCGGATGGCGCCGCTTTCAGGTGTGCCCAGATGCGGGCGCGGTCGACAAGGTCGGCGTCGGCGAGGAGATGTCGGGCATGCGGCAGGACGGCGTCTGCAGCGGCGAGTGTGGTTCGCGCGCCTGCCTCATCGCCTCGCGCGGCCAGCAGATAGGCCAGGGCATCGAGTGCCAGTAGTTCGATCTCGGGGTCGTGCGCCGCCCGTGCGGTGGCAATCGTTTCGGTCAAGTGATCCGGATCGGTGTCGAGAGTGGCCAGGACGTACTGGGCCAGCAGCAGTCCCTCTCCGCCACCGGCCGCGAGATACCAGTCCCGCGACCACTTGGCCGCCACCCGCGCGGCCGCAGGATCAGGGAGTCTCAGTGCGCGGGCGAGCCGGGCACTGGCCAGTGCGGCGGTGCGGGCATCGCCGGTGGTGTGGGCGGTCTCGATGGCCTGGTGGAAGGTCGCGATCGCGGCCGATGCCTCGCCGTTCTGTTCCTGGGCGCGGCCCAGGGTGGCGAGGTGGTGCGCTTCGGCTGCGGCAAAGCCGAGTCGGTGCGTCGCCTCCGCCGCATGTCGCAGGTGGACGATGGCGTCGGCGTACCGCTGCTGACCCTGCGCCAGGCCGCCGAGCATGCCCTCAGCATGGTTGAGTGCCCATTGATCACCGAGCGGTCGCAGCAGGCGCAGCGCCTCGTCACAGGCGTCCTTGCCTCGGGCTATCTCGCCGAGGGCGATCAGCGCCCACGCTGACAGCAGCCAGCTTGCGCCTTCTTCCCAGCGGTGGCCGGTGTGCTGGAACTCAGTTCGGCATCCGTCGAGCAGGCCCAGCGCGTCTGCGGGCCGACCCTGCTGCGTATGGACGAACGCCAGGTATAGCCTGCCGACACTGCGCACTGAGTCGTCACCGAGAGCCATTCCGTGCTCGAGGTCGGTCGTTGCCTGGTCCAGATTGCCGCTGGCGGCCTCGAGCCACCCGGTTAGCAGCAAACCGGCGGCGCGGTCAGCAACAGGAGCATCGGCTGCCATGGCTGCGGTCCGGACCCGCTGCGCGGCCTCCGGACCGGCACCGAGGACCGCCCAGGCCCAGCCGAATCCGTTCGCGGTCCGCAAGCCCAGTGCGGGATTGTGCTGGTGGGCCCAGGTGAGCGCGGCGTCGATGTTGGCCCGCTCGGTCCGGGCCAGGGCTAGGTGCTGGGTTTGGTCTGACCCGCGCACGCCGTGTCCGCAACGGTCGGCGGCGGCGGCGAACCAGGCCGCGTGCGCGCCGAAGGCCGTGTCCGCCGATCCGGAGGCCAGCAACTGTTCCAGGCTGAATTCGCGGACGCTCTCGAGCAGGCGGTAGCGCACGGCACCACCGGATCCACCATCGACTGCCACCAGGGACCGGTCCACCAGCCGGGTGATCACGTCGATGGTCAACGCCGTGGGCACGCCCAGCGCGGCGAGCACGTCCTCGACGGCGTCGAGCCGGGCACCACCGGGAAAGACCGCAAGTGCCCACAACCCGCGCTGGTCGTCAGGAAACAGCAGGTCGTAACTCCAGGCGAGGGCCGCGCGCAGCGCCCGCTGACGTGGTGGTCGATGACTGGAAGGATCGCTGAGCAGGGTAAAACGGTCATCCAGCCGGCGGGCGATCTCGTGCACCGACAGCGCCTTGACCCGCGCGGCGGCCAGCTCGATCGCCAGCGGTAGCCCATCCAGGGAGCGGCATACCTGCTCGATCACCGCAGCGGTGCCCTCGTCCAGGCTGAACGACCGGCGTTGTTGGGCCGCACGTTGGCTGAAGAGCGTGATCGACTCCCCGATGGTCAGCGGCTCCAGCGGGTAGACCAGCTCGCCGTCCAGGCCCAAAGGCAGCTGGCTGGTCGCCAGGATCCGCAGTCCGGATCCGGCGCTGAGCAAGCGAGCAGCGATCCCGGCCAGCGTGCCGGTGAGTTGCTCGCAATTGTCGAGGATCAGTAGCAGCTGGGACCCACGCAACCGATCGAGGACCATCGACTCGCTCGCGGTGCTCATCCCGAATGCCTCGCCCACGCACTGCCACACCGGCGCGGAACTGCGCGCATTCTCCAGCCGTACCAGCCAGGCGCCGCCTTCCGGTCGGGCGCTACGCCCTAACTCGATCGCTAGTTGCGTCTTGCCGACACCGGCCGGGCCGGTCACGGTCACCAGCCGATGCCCGCCCAGCAGTTGGCCGACCGCGTCCAGGTCACTGTCGCGCCCGATCAGCGTCGCAGGCAGTCCGGGGAGATTGCCGCTGGCGGTTGCGGCGACCGCTGAGGGCAATTCCTGGCGCAATACCTGCTGTTCCAGCGCCCGTAGCTGCATTCCGGGATCGAGACCGAGTTCGTCGTCCAGGAACTGCTGGACGCGCCGGTACGCGGCCAGCGCGTCGGCCTGCCTGCCGGACCGGTACAGCGCGGTGATGAGCAACGTCCACAGACCCTCACGCAGCGGGTGAGCGCTGACGAGTTCCTCCAACTCGCCGATGACTTCCCCGGTGGCGCCGAGGCTCAAGCGGGCGCCGAGATGCTCCTCGATCAGGCTCAACCTCGCCTCGGCCAGCCTCGCCCGGTGCGGAGCGAGCCAGTCACCGTCACCGGCACCGGCCAGCACGTCACCGCGGAACATCGCCAGCGCGCCGGCGCAGACCCGGACGGTGGTGCCGGGATCCTGGCGAAGCGCGGGCACTGACTCGGCGATCCGCAGCACCTCCAGCGCGTCGATGCTGCGCGGATCGACGGCGAGGGCATAGCCAACGCTGCTGCCGATGATCAAGGCCGGATCGCCCAGGGCCCGCCGCAGCTTCGACACCTTCGCCTGCAGGGTGTTGCGGGCGGTCTCGCCTGGCCACAGGTCATCGATGAGCCGATCGGTGCGCACCACCTCGCCCGTATCAAGAGCGAGCCGGACCAGCAGTTGCGTCGTCTTGCCGACCGGGACGGCCAGCTGGACCCCGTCGCGGTGCACCTCGGGCAGACCGAGGATCGCCACCGTAAGCACAGTCTGACCCTAACCCTGACGGGGGCGGCAGCCGAGCGTCAGCGAAGTGTCAGCACCTGATCGGACGCTGATCACATGACCGACACCGAACTGCTCATCCGTCGGCTGATCGGCGGTGACCCGGACGTCGCCGCTCAGATCAGCACGCAGGCCGGCGCCAGTCACGAGCCCGTCTTGCTTGTCGCCGCCGCGCTCGCCGATCCCGCTGACCGCGAAATGCTCAACCTAGCAATGAAATTGGCTGCCACCACCCGCGACCGGCAGCTCACCACGATTGCCGCGGCGTACCTCGACGGCGACACCGAGCGGGTCGATGCGCTCGCCCGGGACCACCTCGCCGACCACCCCGACAGCCTCCTCGTCGCCTGGATCGCTACCAACAGCTCTCATCCCGAAGGGACATCGTCATGAACCGCAAGCTCACCGCGGCCCTACTCGTCACCGCCGCAGTCCTGACCAACGTCGCGTTCACCGCGCTCGGCACCATCTTCAATTACCCGGATGTCCTCAAAGCGCCCACCGAGGACATTCTGGTGGCGTTCCGCGGCTCTCAGACCGCCGTCGCCAGCTGGTTCGCCGTGATGGCGATCTCGGCCGGGCTCTTCGCGCCGATCGCGATCGGCGTCGGGCGCCTTTCCGCCAGCCGGGCGATGCGGATCGCCGTTGTCGCCGGGATCGGCGCCGCCGTGGTGCAGGTGATTGGACTGTCCCGGTGGCCGCTGCTGGTGCCGGGCTATGCCGCCGACGCGGCCAGCTCCGACCCCGCGGTCGCCGCCGCGGCCCTCGACTCCTTCGAAACGGCCCACCACATTCTCGGCAACGTCATCGGCGAAACGTTCGGCTACCTGCTCACCGCCGCCTGGACGCTGCTCGTGCTCGCGGCGATCGGCAAGGTGATCGCCGGGCGTTGGTTCACCGTCCTGGGTGCGGGATCGGCTCTGATGATCCTCTCTGGGGTCCTCTCGCCGCTGGACCTGCCCGGCGTCGACCTGGCCAACTTCGTCGGCTACATCCTGTGGAGTATCTGGCTGCTCACGTTCGCGGCCGTCCTCGTCCGCACCCCCCAGCCGGCACCGGTGGTCGCGTTGTCCGGCGTCCGGGCATGAACGCCGGGATCAGGCCCTGGCTGTTCTGGACCGTCAGCTTCCTCGCTTTCCCGTTCGCCGGCCTCGCCGGTACCGCGGTCGCCGGTCGAGTCGACAGCCCGCTGGCCGCCCTGGCTGGCGGTATGATCACCGGCGCGGTCATCGGAGCGGCCCAGGTCCTGGGCAGCAGCCGGCGGCTCGACCCGCTGCGGTGGATCGTGGCTTCGGCCATCGGGATGGGTCTCGGTCTGATGCTCGGTGCCACCACCGTCGACTTCGCGACCACGCTGGCCGACCTCGCGCTGATGGGTCTACTGACCGGTCTCGCGCTCGGCGTCGCCCAGGCCGCCGTCCTGCCCGCACCTGCCCGCCGGCGCCTCCTCTGGGCCGTCGCCATCGGCCCGCTGTGGGCGCTCGGCTGGAGCGTCACCACCATCGCCGGAATTGACGTCGACCAGCAGTTTACCGTCTTCGGCGTCTCCGGAGCTCTTACGTTCTCCGCCCTCTCCGGCGCGCTGCTGTCCCTGCTCCTGCTGTCAACGCCCGCCCGCGCCGTCCCGTCCGCCCCCGCCCTCCGCCCGCACACCAAGATCGGAAGCCCATCATGAACGCCAGCCCGCACCACGTGATCTTCGGAACCGGCGCCATCGGCCTCGCCACCCTTGATGCGCTACTCCGGCGCGGCGAGAAGGTTCGCATGGTCAATCGATCCGGATCCGCAGCCGTGCCGGACGGCATCGAGGTGATTGGTGGCGACGCCCGCGATCCAGGCTTCACGACTGCCGTCGCCGTCGGCGCCCGGGTCGTATACCAGACTCTCAATCCGCCGTATGACCGCTGGACGCAAGAGTTTCCGGCATTGCAAGCCGGCGTACTAGCCGCCGCCGAAGCTACCGGTGCCCGGCTGGTGAGCATGGAAAACGTCTACATGTACGGGCGCCCCGCCGGTCGAGAGAGCTCACCGAGGAGCGCGACTACGCAGCCCACACCACGAAAGGCAGGCTGCGGGGCCGGATGGCTCAGGACCTGCTCGCCGCCCACCGCGCCGGTCGCGTGGAAGTCGCGATCGGCCGGGCCTCGGACTACTTCGGCCCACGCGGCGGCGCCCAGTCCAACGTGGGCGACAGACTCTTCCCCGCTGCGCTCAGCCGGTCCACCGCCACCGTCCTCGGTGACCCAGACCAGCCGCACACCTACACCTACATCCCGGACATCGGCGAAGGACTCGCAGTGCTGGGGGAACACCCGGACGCGACCGGTCAGGTCTGGCACCTGCCCAATGACCCGAATACTCGCACCACCCGACAGCTCGTCGACACGGTGTACGAACTCACCGGGTCATCGCCGGCGAAGCTGCGCGTGATCCGGCCCTACCAGCTGCGTATCGCCTCGCTCACCAACCGCACACTGCGCGAACTGCTGGAAATGCAGTACCAGTTCGCCGAACCGTTCATCGTCAAGAGCACGAAGATCAGCTCCAGGCTGGCCATTCATGCCACCCCGCTCGATCAAGCACTGGCCGACACCCTCGCGAGCTACCAGCCCGTGGCCTCAGCTCAGAGGCCGGGTGCCCGGCTCCAGTCGAAGAGTCAGGCCTCGTGAGCCAGAACGGCGGGCTGGGTGCCTACTTCACCTCTGAGCGCAGCAGAGATCGGACGCCGATGGCGAGTGGAACCACGAGCCAGACCAGCGTTGTCAGCGCGAGCTGGGCCCACTGCTCGCCGGGTCGAGTCCGTTGGCGGGCTCGTCGAGGATGAGCACCTGAGGATCGCCGATGAGGGCGGTGGCGAGGCCGAGGCGTTGCCGCATCCCGAGGGAGTAGTCGCGCACGCGGCGACTGGCTTCGGTGGGCGTGAGGCTGACCAAGTCGAGCATCTCCTCAACCCGGCGGACCGGCAATCCCATCATTTGCTGGCTCAAGGTGAGGATCTCGCGGCCGGTGCGGCCGGTGTGCTGGGCAGAGGCGTCGAGCAGCACCCCCACATCGAGTCCGGGGTTGGGCAGGTCGGCGAACCGGCGGCCGAGAATCGTGGCGGTTCCGGAGGTGGGCCGGGTGAGCCCGACGACCACCCGCAGGCTGGTGGACTTGCCGGCCCCATTCGGGCCGAGAAAGCCGGTCACCCGACCCGGCGCGGCGGTGAACGTGACGTCGTCCACGGCCACGGTGGGTCCGTACTTCTTGGTGAGTCCTTCGACGGTGATCATGGTTGGCTCCTGACGAGGATGAACAGTGCGTGCGGCTGCCGGCGAGGGTGCGGGTGCCGTCAGGCGCTGGCCGGGGGTGTCGGCCCGGTCAGCGATGAGGGCTTGAAACCCTTTGTCACGAGGTAGATTCCGAGCGAGAGTTCCCAGATGAAGATGAGCGCGCCGCCCGGGGCGAACCACACGGAGCCCTGCTCGGTGAGCCCGAGGATGGTGGCGACACTGGCCGCCAGCAAAGGCAGCACCGCGATCAGTCCCATGGTCGGGAGGATGCGCGGGACGAGCCGTGACCGGTACAGGATGGTGCCGATCATCAGGGCATTGAGCGCCGCACAGATGTTGGGCCCGAACTGGAACGTGTAGTCGCGGACGGCGACCAGCGCCTGGCCGACGGCCACCAAGGCTGACTGATCTCCGGTGGTTGTGCCGGCTTCCTGTCGCAAGGTGACGACGGCGAGCAGGCTGACGACTCCCACCATGATGACGGCGGCTTCGAACATCCGGGTGGTGACGTAACCGATGGCCAGGGACTCGTTCAGGCGCCGCGCCACGGGATAGAACGCGACGGCGGTGGCAATGGCGGCCAGCGCGTTGACCGCGTCGAGCAAGCAGCCGATGATCACTCGAGTGTCGGCGCCGGAGCTGACGATGTAGTTGGGGTCGTCGAGGACTGGGGTGATGAAGTACAACATCGCCGGGATGGAGGCGGCGAACGTGATCAGGTAGAAGAAGCCCGTGGCGAACGAGTACTTGCGGGTCCAGTCGGCAGGTTGGCCGGGCTCGGTGGTCGTGGCAGCGGTGGCGATGGTAGCCATGTCAGTCTCCTTTTGGCTTGACGTGCGAGGTGGTTGGCGTTGTGGCTGAGGTTTTTGGGGGGACCTGGGGTGGTATCTGTGGATCGGCATCGATGTGGGCCAGCGAGATCAGTGGCAGGCCGAGGTCGCGCAGCTTGGTGAGCAGGCCGTGCAGGGCGGCCTGGTCGACGACGGGACCTTCGAGGAGGGTGGTGCCGTCACTGCGGGTGGTCAGGGTCATCCCCTCGAACCAGGCGGCCCACCGAGAGGCGAGGTGCCCCTTGAATCGAATCTCGTATCGGCCCGGGTGCTGGGGGTCGGCGGATGGATCGTTCACGGTGCTCCTCCCGGATGGCTTCCCCGGGCGAGGTCCCTGTTGTGGGAGACCGCCTCTGGGGTTGACTGCAACCTAGGAAGGGATGTGGTGAGCGGACATCACCACATGTGGTGAGTGGGGTGGTGATTTCCGCACGCGGTCGCCCGCGCTGTGCGCTGGCCCGTCAGTGCCGCGCGGGGTGCGACAGCAGGCCTAGCTCCTCGGCCCGCCGCACGGCTGCCCGCCGACTGTTCACGCCGAGCTTGGCGTAAATGTTCTTGGTGTGCGTGCGCACCGTGTTCAGCGACACCACCAGATGCCGGGCGATGCCAGGCCCGTCCAGGTCCGTGGACAGCAGCCGCAGGACGTCCAGCTCGCGCCCGCTCAACGGCTCGACCAGGCCGGGCCCGCCGCGAACCAGGCCTTCTTTCGACGGCGTGACGGTACCGCCCCTTGATGCAGTGCCGCCCTTTGGCGCAGCGCCGCCGCTCGGTGTTGTGCCGTCGTTTGGTGCTGTGCCGCTGCAGGCGGCCAGGAGACGGTGAACGTACTCGCTCTCGCCGAACCGGGCGCTCACTGCCCTCAGCAGGACGGCCATCGACGGTCCCTCGCCGACAAATACGCGAACGTAGCCTTCCGGTTCGGCCAATCTCAGCGCCCGCTCCAACGGCACCAGGGCACCTGCGGTGTCTCCGCCGGCGTGGCGGGCCAGCGCCTGGAGGACGAGAACCTCGATGACCGTGCCGATCCGGCCACCGGCTTCGGCGGCGGCCAGCAGCCGCTGCAACAGCGCGGTGGCCTTGTGCAGTGCTTCGCCATCACAGCCGTCGGCGTGCCGGGCCAGGAGCACTCGGGCCAGGGTGACGTGCTCGTACTCGTGCAGGTACGACACGTCGCCCTCGGCGGACAACCCCTGTTCGGCGGCCCAGGTGAGGGCTTCGTCCAGGTATCCATGGACGGCGAGCATTCGGGCCCGGACCGCGGGGACCGGCCGTACATTGGGCGAGAAATCGCCGGTGTAGACGGTTATTGCCTCCTCGAGCAGCGCCAAAGCGCCAGACACGTCACCTTCGGCTTCACTCAGTTGGGCCAGGGAAACACGCCACCGGTACGGGTTCTGCGGCAGTCCGGCGCGCTCGTCCAGTTCTTGGCCGCGCCGCAGGTGCGCGGTGGCGGCGGCCAGGTCGTTGCGTTCGAAGGCGACCCGGCTCAGGCCCACGTACATGTCCGCCGTTCCCGGTAGTGCCGTTCCAGCGGGGCCGGCGGCCAACTGCAGGGCACGCTCGTAGGTGGCGAGCGCATCGCTGAGGCGGCCTTGGGTGAGGCGGATGTCTGCCAGGGTGATCGAGCAGGCGAGGATGTCAGCAATGTGCCCAGCCCGCTGCATCCCTTCCACGCAGGTGGAGTAGGCCCGGTGGGCGGCCTCCAGATCGCCGGCGCCCCAGGACGCCAGCCCGGACAGCGCAGAGGCGCCTGCGAGGGTGAGGTCGTCGCCCGCCGCGGCCCGGTCCAAGGCCAGCTGGGCATGCTTGACCGTGGCCGGTGCATCTCCTCGAGACAGGGCCAGTGCGGCTCGGTACATCTGAATGGTGCCCGGCAGCCGGGTCAGCTGCTCTTGGTCCACCACGATCATCTGTGCTGCCGGTGCTGAGGATCCTTCCTGGCTGTCCAGCCATTGCTCGGCCGCGTCCAGGTGGTGCTCGACGTCCTCAAACTCACCCGCAGACATCAGCGCTCCGACGAAGGACACTGCAAGTACTGGCCTTTCACGAGCCACTCGATCGGGGATGGCGTCGACCCAACCACGGATGATGGCGTCCTGTCGGGTACGTCGCAGGCCCGGGATGGCGACCTCGACCAGGGCCGCCGCCCGGTCGACGTCCCCAGCCCTCAGAGCGTGCCGCACGGCTGGCTGCGGCTCACCATGCTCCTCGTACCACTGGCTGGCCCGGCGGTGCAGGTCGGGAACATCGTCAGGTCGTTCATCGCTCAGGTGAGTGGCCAGGACGTCGGCGAACAGGTGGTGGTAGCGGTACCAGTGACGGCGCTCGTCGAGCGGGACCACGAACAGGTTGGCCCGCTCCAGGGCCTCAAGCATGGCCTTGCCGCCGCCCTGGCCGGTGACCGAGTCGCACAGCGGGCCATTGAGCCGGTCCAGGATGGCGGTACTGACCAGGAAACGGCGGACATGGTCGGGTTGACGCGCCAGAACCTCCTCGACCAGGTAGTCGACGATGTACCGGTCGTCGCCGGCGAACCCAGCGATGAACGCCCCGACGTCGTCGCGCCCCTGCATGGACAGTGCAGCCAGTTGGAGGGCGGCGATCCAGCCCTCGGTACGGCCCTCCAGGGTGGCGATGTCGGGGGCATCCAGGTTCAGGCCTGTGACGCCGTTGAGGTACTCCGTCACTTCGCCTGAGGTGAAGCGCAGGTCGACGGCGCGGACCTCGACGAGCTCGCCGCGGGCGCGCAAGCGAGGCAACGGCAGGGCAGGGTCGGCTCGGGTGCTGATCACGACGTGAACGTTCGGAGGCAGCCGCTCGAGCAAGAACGTCATGCCGGCGCCGATGTCGGGCCCATCGACGAGGTGGTAGTCGTCGAGCACCAGGTCGATGTCCTTCGTGACGGCAGAGAGCTCGTTGAGGAGCGTGGCCAGGACCGCCTGAACCTTCGGCTGCGGCGAGGCCAGGAGGGCGAGCGCGTCGGTGCCGACGCCTGGGACGGCCTTCGCCAGGGCGGTGATCACGTACGTCCAGAAGGACGCGGGCTGGCTGTCGTCCTCCTCCAGGGACAGCCACGCCGCTGACCGCTGCGTAGCGGGCGCGGTGCTCAGCCACTGCGCCAGCATCGTGGTCTTGCCGAAGCCGGCGGGGGCGGAGATGAGCGTCAGCTTGGCATCTGTGCCTTGACGCAGGTGTTCACTGAGCCGCGAGCGAGCCACCGCTCCCCGCCGCAAGCGGGGGATGAACAGTTTGGTCTCAACCAGAGGGCTCTCCACGTCAGCTCCCCTCGTAACCCTGTCCTGAAGGGATACGACGAGCCTACGCTGGCAGGGGTCGGGCGGTGACACGCACGTCGTGGAGTGGCCTTCCGGCCGTTTCCCGGAGGCTACGAGGTGTTCAACTGGCTCGCCTAGAGTTCCCCGTCCGGGCCGGTCCACAGAGAGCTGTTCATGCGCATCCTCATGCTCGTCGCCACCTCCGTTGCCAGTGACGCCCGGGTAGTGCGGGAGGCGGGTGCGCTCGCCACGGCGGGCCACGCCGTGCACATCGTCGGGATGGGCGTGCCGGCGGAGTTCGTGCCGCCACCAGGGGTGAGCGTGTCCTCGCCAGGTCCGGCCAGGCGCGCTCGCGGCCGCCGGGTCGGGGCGAGTTCGGGGCAAGGCAGGGGTGGGACGTCGTCTCGCCGGCGTGCCGGATTGCTCCTGCGACGGGCCGTCCGCTGGCTGCTGCTGCCGGAGTACCGGGCCATTGTCTTCGGCCGGTGGGCCCGCGCCGCGCACCGCGACGGCGACCGGCGGGTGTTCGACGTCGTGCACGCTCACGACTTCAACACCCTTCGCCCGGCCGCCGCCCTGACCCGCACGCACCGGGTGCCGCTGGTCTACGACAGCCATGAGCTGTGGTTCGGTCGGCCGGTCATCGGTCGACCCACCCCCCTGGCCGGGTGGCGAGGGCAGCGCACCGAGCGCCGGATCGGCGCGCGTGCGGCGGCCGTCATCACCGTGGGGGACGGCGTGGCCGCGGCGCTGGAGAGCCGGTACAACTGGCGCGGTGTCCGGATCGTCCGCAATGCCTTCTCGACCCTGCCGCCACCGGTGGAAAAGCTCGTCCCGCGGCGACTGGTGTACGCCGGGCGGCTTGCCCCCTATCGCGAGCTGGACGTCGTCGCGGTGGCGAGCCGGACCCTCCCGGTGCCGGTCGACCTGGTCGGCCCGGCCGATCTGGCGTGGCTTCGACAGTTTGACGCCGGTGCCGCGCGAATTCTGCCTCCGGTGGCCCCGGAGCAGGTGACCTGGCTGCTGCGGGAGGCCGGCCTGGCGCTGGTGACCCACTCGGATCGGTGGGTCAACCACCGCCTGGCCCTGCCCAACAAGCTGTTTCAGGCGGTCGCGGCCGGCGTCCCGGTCGTTGCCACGGACGTCGGTGAGCTAGCCAAGATCGTCCGCAACTACGGGCTGGGCACTCTCTACCGACCGGGTGACCCCGCTTCCCTGGCCACCGCGGTCGACTCGGTCCTGGCCGGCTACGAACAGTATGCGGCGGCGGTGCGCTTGTCGGCCGCAGACCTGTCCTGGTCGGTTGACGAGCAGGTGCTCCTGGAAATCTATGCCAAACTGGCATTTTCGAGCTCAATTCATGAGCGTGACAACCCTCCGCAGGCAGTCGGCGGCGGGGCGAGGGATATCGAATGAGCATCGAGGGCGGCCCCACCGCGGCCACCTGGTCCGACCCGCAATCCGAGGCGACGGACGACGCAGCACTGAAGCCCCTGCTCGCGGTCATTGTCGACAACCACGTCCAGGGCGACTCGCGGGTGCAGAAGTGTGCGATTGCGGCGGCTGAGGCTGGTTACCGGGTCACGCTCATCGGGCGCGCCGACGGCCTGCCGGACACGTACACCATCGGCAGTCCGTCCGCGCCGGTCGAGGTCCGCCGGGTCGAGGCCCCGTTCAGGTTGCTGGCGCTGTCTCGACGCGCTCCTCGGGGCCGGTGGCGTTATCCGCTCGCCTACCCTTCGGCCGACCACGCCGCCCGGCGCTCGCTGCGGCTGAAGGCGCTCACGTTCGACCTTCAGGCCCGCAAGCTCCTGCTGCGTGAGCCGGCCGCAAGCCCCAGCAGGGTAACCGAGTTGCTCCTGTTCGCACAGACCCTGCGGTTGATCGCGGGTCGATACCGGCACATGGTCCGGGCGCTGTCCTTCCGCTGGATGAGCACCCGGGCCAAGCGCGAGGACTCGCCCGGATATCGACTGGGCTCCCACCTGCGTTCGGCATTTGTCGGGCCGGGAGCGTGGCGGTCCTTGGACCCCGTGCTGCTGGACGTCGAGCTCGCGTTCGGCCCGGTGCTGGACGAACTGTCACCAGATATTTTGCACGCAAATGATTTTCGAATGAGCGGTGTCGCCATCCGGGCGGCCGCCCGAGCGCGTGCCAGGGGCCGTCGGATGGCCGTCGTGTATGACGCCCACGAATCCGTGACCGGTGTCGTGTCACGATCGCTGCGCTGGCGTACGGCTAACGCCGGTCATGAAGCGGAGTACATCGGCCACGCCGACGTCGTCCTCACCGTGTCCGACCGGCTGGCCGACCTGCTCCAGCAGCGGCACCGGCTGCCGGCCCGCCCGCGGGTGGTGCTGAACGCGCCACAGTTCACTGCCGATGCCTTGCCGCAGGGCGGCGGGCTGCGGGTGGTGTGCGGGCTGTCGGAGTCCACCCCGTTGCTCACGTACTGCGGCAGCGCCGCCCCGCAGCGCGGACTGGAGGACGCCATCGATGCCCTCGCCGCGCTGCCCGGCGTCCATCTCGCCCTGGTGATCGCCCATCCGGCGCGCGCTGAGGAGCTACTGAAGCGGGCCGCCGAGATCGGCGTGGCGGACCGATTGCACGTCGTCGACTACGTACCCCAGGACCAGGTGGTGCCGTTCCTGCGCAGCGCGAGCGCCGGAATCATCCCGATCCACCACCTCCCGAATCATGAAATAGCTCTCATAACGAAGTATTTTGAATACGCTCACGCTGGCCTGCCGATCATCACCAGCGATACCGAGACGATGGGTGAGACCACGAGGCAGCTCGGGAACGGGGAAGTGTTCGTCGCGCAGGACGTCAGTGACCTCGCGCGCGCCGCCCGTGCCGTGCTGGCCGACCCTCAGCGTTACCGGGACGTATACCAGCGCCGTCCCGATGTCCTCCAGGCATGGTCGTGGCCAGAGCAGACAAAGGTCCTTCTGCAGGTGTACATCGACGCGCTCGCCCGCACCCCGCACCCCCCACCCGAGGAGCTGACGGCGCTGGACTGATGTACCGGACGCAGGTGGATGACCGCGTTGCGTCACGGAGCGTTCCCCTGTTGCTCATCTTCAGTACGACTTACCCACGTCGGCGTGTGATTTCGTATTCACGTCACGGGTATTGCGTCGGCGCACGGAGCGGAGCACATTGTTCACATCGCTGACCAGGCCGCAGCGGACAGGTGGAGTCGATCTATCTCTACTCACGTCCGGGCACGACGTGGCCGATGCGCGCCTGCATCGCGAGGTTGCCGCAGCTCTTTCACGAGGTCTCCGGGTCGAAGTCCTCGCCCTGGGTCAGATCCAGGACGCACCGGGAGGTGCCAGAACCCGGACCTGGAAACGGCCGCGAGGGTTTGCTCGGCGGCTCCTGCACGCGCTGACCCTGCCCTGGCATGCCAACGGGCGAGTCCTGCTGGTCCTGGACCCGGATTTGGTGGTTCCAGCCCTGCTCAAGGCTCGACTGACCGGTCGCAGGCTCGTGGTGGATGTCCATGAGGACTACGCGAAACTGTTGCGGGACAGGCCCTGGGCGGCGCACCTGCTCGGCCGAATCGCTCAGGCGGGTGTTGGCCTGGCCGTCCGCGCCACCGGCTGGGCAGACCTGGTGGTCGTCGCGGACGAACATGTGCCACCGATCAGCGTCACGCCGGGTCGGGACGGACGTGAACGCCGCCTGGTCGTTCCCAACCTGCCGACCGCCGAGCACCTGCCGGTGTCGGTCGACGCGGCCACCCAGCCGCGTGTGGTTTACGTGGGTGACGTCCGCGCCAGTCGCGGTGTGCACACCATGCTGCAGGCACTGGAGGGCTCGCCAGGGTGGCAACTGGACATCACCGGCCCGGTCGCGCCGGCCGACCAGATCCGGATCGCGGCCTGGCAGGCGACGTCACCGGCGGCGGACCGGGTGCGCTGGCACGGCCGCCGCCCGCCGCGGGAGGCGTGGCAGCCGGTCGCTGATGCCTGGGCCGGTCTGTGTCTGCTGGATGACACACCGGCATTTCGAGAGGCCTTGCCCAGCAAGTTGTATGAGTATCTCTGCGCCGGGCTACCGGTCATCGTCACCCCGCGGCCGCGGATGATCGACCTGGTCGAGCGCAGCGGGGCCGGTGTGGTGGTGGCCGATGCCGCCGAGGCCGCCGCGGTCTTGCGGCGGTGGATGCTGGACCCAGGTGAAGCCATCCACCTGCGGCTGCAAGCACGTCGTTTCGCCGAAACGCTGGGCGATGGCACGCAGCGCTACGCCGATCTCGCCGGCCGCGTCGCCGCTCTCAGCGGGGCGTGCCGGTGAGCAATTTTTCCTCACCCCTGACTTTTCGTGTCCCGGATCATCAAAGAGCAAAGGACTGTCACCTCTGATGTCTGTCACCATTGCGCTCAGCCAACCGTCAATCGGCGAGGAGGAGCGAGCCGCCGTCGATCGGGTCATGCTGTCCGGGATGATTGCGCAGGGTCCCGAAGTGGCTAACTTCGAAACGGAGTTCAGCCGAACCCTGGTGGATGGACGGACCTGTGTCGCCGTCTCCTCCGGCACAGCCGGCTTGCATCTGGGCCTGCTTGCGGTCGGCCTCGGGCCTGGGCACGAGGTCATCGTCCCCTCGTTCACCTTCGCCGCCACCGCCAATGCCGTCGCGCTCACCGGCGCCACGCCCGTCTTCGCCGACATCGATCCGCTGACGTACTGCCTGGACCCGCGTTCCGTGGCCGCGCTGATCGGTCCCCGTACGAGGGCGATCGTGCCCGTGCACCTCTATGGGCATCCCGCCGACATGAGCGCCATTGTTAGCCTCGCCGACCGGCACGGGCTGATGGTCGTCGAGGACGCCGCGCAGGCACACGGGGCCCGCTGGCAGGATCAACTGGTCGGAACCTTCGGTGCCACAGCGATGTTCAGCTTGTACGCGACGAAGAACATGACCTCCGGTGAAGGTGGCATGGTGTCCGTCGACCACGAGCGACTCGCCCGCGTTGTGCGGCTGCTGCGCAACCAGGGGATGGAGCAGCGCTACGCGAACGAGGTGGTGGGCTTCAACTACCGGATGAGTGATCTGCACGCCGCAATTGGCCGCGTGCAGTTGCGCAAGCTCGCCGGTTGGACGGAACAACGGCAGAAGAACGCCGCCTTCCTGGATGCGAACCTCACCGGAATCCGCACCCCGACCGTTACCGCAGGCGCTACCCACGTGTACCACCAGTACACGATCCGCGTCCCCGACGATCGCGACGCCTTCGCCGCTGCGCTCCTGGCCGAGCATGGCATCGGCAGCGGCGTCTACTACCCCGTCCCGGTGCACCGGCTGCCGTCGTTCGCCCTGGACCTGGATCTGCCACAGACCGAGCAGGCGACCCGCGAAGTGCTGTCCCTGCCGATACATCCCGGTCTCGATCAGGGTGACCTGGAGACCGTCGTGACCGCGGTCAACGCGCTGGCATCGGCGGGTGCGTGATGGCCGTGCTACGTGCGGGATTGGTCGGGTTGGGGATGATGGGCCGGCACCACGTGCGGGTGCTGCGGTCGTTGCCGGGTGTCAAGCTCGTCGCGGTCGCTGACCCCACCGGAGACAACCACCAGGTCGCCGCCGGGATCCCGTTGTTTCCGGACGTCGAGGGGGTGATCGCGGCGGGCGTGGACTACTGCGTGGTCGCCGTTCCGACCGCCGAACACGAGCCGGTGGCGTTGCAGTTGGCAGAGGCCGGAGTTCACGTTCTGATCGAAAAGCCACTGGCACCAGATGTCGCGGCCGGCCTGCGAATCATGCATGCCTTCGAATCCCGTGGCCTGGTTGGAGCTGTCGGGCACATCGAGCGCTTCAATTCCGCGCTGCAGAGCCTGCGCCGCCGCTTGGAAGCCGGCGAGCTCGGTAGCCTGTACCAGGTCGTCACCCGCCGTCAGGGGCCTTTCCCGGCGCGGATCGCCGACGTCGGCGTCGTCAAGGACCTGGCCACCCACGACATCGATCTGACCGCCTGGGTGACCCGTTCGGAATTCACCTCAGTGTCCGCGCGCACCCTGCACAAGAGCGGCCGCGCGCATGAGGATCTGGTCGCGGTCGTCGGGCAGTTGAGCAACGGGGCGGTGACGAATCATCTCGTCAACTGGCTGTCGCCGTTCAAGGAACGAGTCACCGTCG
Organism: Kineosporiaceae bacterium; assembly: GCA_031400005.1. Classification (GTDB taxonomy): domain Bacteria; phylum Actinomycetota; class Actinomycetes; order Actinomycetales; family Kineosporiaceae; genus JANNPJ01. Next base: position 17,949 of record JANNPJ010000048.1, read on the forward strand.
TCACCGGCGAGCGCGGTGCCTTCGTCGCGGACACGCTGACCGCCGACCTCACCTTCCACGCCAACGGGGCGGTCCCGACGCAGTGGGACGACCTGGCCACCTTCCGGGGTGTCGCCGAGGGTGACATGATCCGGTACGCCATCCCCAAGCCGGAGCCTTTGCGCACCGAGCATGAGGTGTTCCGCGATGCCGTACTGGGCAAGGAGAATGGGTCGGACGTCGTGACGATGCGGCAGGGCCTGTCTGCTGTCGCCATCGCTGAGGCCTGTCTGGAGTCCGCGCGAAGCGGTCAGCAGCACGCGATGCCGCAGATGTTCGGGCCCGCCGCGGTCGCGGTCTGATCCCGGTCGGGCCGGCCGACTGCAGGCCGGCCCGACCAGCGGTGCCCGTCTCCCTGCTGGAAGCGCTGAACGGCAGAGAACCAATGCGCGCCATTTTCGCACCTACGATCGTAGCTGCGAAACGTCCACCTTCGCTCCAGGTGCTCGCTGAGTCATCGATGATCCGGGATCATCCAGATCAAAGCGGGCGAACTCGCACTAGCGGTCGTGCGAGCCCAGCAGTAAATCGTCGAAATGCGGTCGGGTTACGGCGATGTCGTAGCGCTCGAGTACCCAGTCGGCCGCCCGCTGTCCTTCGGCTCGCCAGGTCGGCGCATCCGCGGTCAGAGCGAGAATTCGGGCCGCCGCCTGCTGCGGGGTAGGGGTCACCCATTCCGCCGGGAACAGGTCCGCGGGCCCACCCACCCCAGCGAACAACGGCCAGTCGCGAACCACCGGGACGGCGCCGGAGGCCGCGCCTTCGACCAGGGCGAGGTGGAAGGACTCCCGGGCGCTGGACGAGACAATGACGCCTACCCGGCGCAACACCGCCGGGACGTCACTGGCGAATGGGATCCGGGTGATCGCGCCGGCCACGTCCGGCGCTGACGACCGCAAGAGCAGCCGGTTCCGGTAGGCGGCCGATCCTGCGGAGGTCTGATCGTCAAAGTCGGCCCCTACCAATAACAACCGGTAGCGCGAGTCATGGGCGCGTAAGCGTGCCAGCACCTCCACCGCCCAGATCGGGTCCTTGGCGACCACCCCGTAGCCCACCACGGCAAGGGTGAAGCGAGCGTCGTCCGCTTTGGGACCGGCGAAGGCGCGCAGGTCGGCCAGATTGGCCAGGACGTGCCGCCGCGGACCCGTGGCCACCGGAACCAGGCGGTCCAGCAACCGGCCGAGGTGCGGTCCGACGACCACCAGGTCGTCGATGCCGCCGTAGTCGACCAGATGCGGGAAAAGCGTGAACGCCTCGAAACTGTGCAGCCGGACGACGACCCGGGTGTGCAGCGGATCCAGCAGGCTGAGCAACACCGCCCCGCGCTGGAGCCAGTCCAGGAAGACGGTATCCGCCCAGTCCAGCGCCTCCACCAAGGGCGCTGCCCAGGCGAGATCGCGCACGCCCTGCGGTTCGACCGGTCGGGTCAGGCGCAGCCGCAACTGCTGCAATCCAGACAACGGCAAGCCTGGCAAGTCGGCCAGGTCGATCCGGCGGATCTCGACGTCGTCGCGGTTCTCGTACGCCTGCGCCACCGGATCGAGGAACTTCCAGTTCTTCAGGGTGACCAACAGTAGCCGGTGCGGGCGTGGAGTGTGCTTTTCAGCGCGCGGTGGGGCTGTGTGCCTGGCGCGGACGTATGGTCCCGGCTCGGTGGCCCGTTGCCAGGCGATGCTGTCGTGCAGGGGTTGGAGGAGTTCACTGGTCGCGTCGACGAGCGGCGACGTCAGCCCGTCGAAGTGCAGGGCGCGGTGGAAGGTGACCTGCGCGGCCTTCGCCAGTGGAACCGCCGCCGCGGCGGGTCCGGAGCGATCCAGCGCCGCATCGGCCTGGCGGGCGAACACCGCGATCGCGGCGACGATGGTGTCGAGCTCGTCCGGGACGCTTCCGGCGGCCAGATCGGCAAGCGTGCCCTCGGCCAGGGCAACGCCACGCGCGGCCAGGTCCGAGCGTCGGTGGCCGCCCGCACTGGTGCCCGTCCGCGTGGCCCGCTGCTCGGCCAACCGCCGCGCTGTCCTGCCCAGCAGGCTGCGAGCCGTGCCGACGGACAACCCGAGCCGGGACACGGGTTACCGGCCCACGGTCGGGACCGCGGGCACCGGAGTACCGATCTGGGCGGCGAGGACTCGGCGGTACACCTGCGCGAGCACGTCGGCCTGTCGCTCCCAGGTCCAGTCCTGCAGCAGCCCCGGCGTGTCGTAGGCGGCGCGGTAGCGGGGCAGATCGGCCAGCACGAGTTGGGTGGCCCGGACGAACGAGTCGCGGTCCTCGGCAACAAAGACCTCACCGTTTCCCAGGGTTCGGGTCATCGCGGCCATCGCCCGCACGTCACTCTGAATGATCGGCAGCCGGGCGCGGGCATAGTCGAAGTACTTCGTCGCGATCGTGACGTCGTAGTTCTCGATGTGCACCATCGACTGCACGCCGGCCGAAGCGGTGCGGATGAAGCCGACGACGTCCTCGACCGGCACGTAGTCGAGCAGGTGGAAGCGATCAGCGACGTCAAGGCGGGTGGCCTCCGCCAGCAACTGTTCGACGTAGTCGTTGCGGCGGGTGAGGAGCGCCAAGTGGACGCCCGGCAGCTCTGGGAGCGCCTGAACCGCCGTCATCAGTCCTCGCTTGGCCGCACTCATCCCCAGGTAGACCAGCAGCGGCGAGTCGGCGGCCAGGTTCAGGACGGCGCGCACGTCACCGGAGCCTTCGGCCGAACCACGGGCCGGGGGAGCGTTCATCACCACGCTCGGGCGCACCGGCAGCCCGTAGTGGGCCTGAATCCGCTCGGCCATCTCCGGGGAGACGGCGACGACCGCGTCGGCCTGCCGAATGTGCGCCTGCTCGTAGGCCTCGTAGGCGATCTGCCAGCGTCGGGTGGGACCGCCCACCCCGGGCAGGAATTCGTGGGAGTCGAACACGACTCGCACGTCGTGCCCTTGGGCTCGCAGGCGGCGTGCGGCACGCACGGCCACTCCGAGCATCCGGTAGTCGTGCGCGTGCAGGATCTGCGGTCGCATCGCGGCGATGACCGGCCAGTACGCGCGCTCGTAGTCCAGCAGCCGAGGCTCCAGCCGCGCCCAGCAGCGGTTGCCCAGGATGGCCTTCCAGGCCTGCGCGCGCACGGTGTCCAGGACGGTGTCATCGAGTGGGGATGTCACGCGCCCCGGCCCCGGGACTGGCGTCCCCCCGGTCACCCGGCGCCCGACCCGCCCGGTTGACACGCTCGGCCCGATCTCCCCGATCGCCCTGCCGCTGACCGTGGGCAGGTGCTCGCGGAGGCCGGCAAGGGCACTGTTCAACCGCCGGGCAACCGCTCGGTAGCGCTCCAGTCGGCGTCGTTGCGCCCGTTCCAGGGTGAACGGCACCGGTACCCGACGGACCAGCGCGGCCCCGACAGGCCACTCGTCCGCCCGGCCGACGGCCTTGCCGAGCAGGACGACCCGATGACCCGCGTCGGCCATCGCCCGGGCCGCCTTCTGCACCCGCCCGTCCCCCTCCACGGTGTTGTCCACCATCATCAGGACCACCGCCCCGATCGGCGCCGCCGACCCGGCTCCATCTGCCGTCCGGGTGGTGGTGCTCGTCCCCGGGTCGAGGTCAGCGGGAATGTGGGGAATGGTCACCGGTTCACCTCCGTCTCCACAGAGTTCTCCAATGGGCTCGGCACAGAGCACAGCGAGCGCACGTACCGCACCGCGGCGGGCGGCCCGTAGAACGCCGGGCGATCACCGGTCTTGGACATCCGCCACACCGGATAGACGGCCAGTCGATCCAAAGCCACCAGGACGTCGGCTTCGTCGACCAAGACCCGCGCCTGCGGATCCCGCCGGGCGGCGCGCAGGATCCTCAGGCCGGCCGAAGCCCGCACATTGGCCACTCGCTGGATCCGGTAGGACACGGACTGCACCCACCATCCGATGGTGTATCGCGGCGGCGGCGAGAGCGTCGTCCATCGGGTGAGGGTCAGCCGGCGTTGCGTACTCATCGGAAGTCCTTCGAGTACCTCGGTGTTCGGTGGGTTCAAGAACAGGGCACGGACGTCGGCGCCAGCCACAGCCAGCGCTCGCACCGGCGCCGCCAACCCCGAGCGCGGCGGAACGACGGCCCCCACCAGCAGCACCCGCACGGCGTGGTCGTCGCGCCGCTTCTCGCTCATGGAGACACCTGCGCGGTCCGCGCCGGCGCGCCGGCGAATCGTTCGGTGAGCATCCGCACCGCCGGTTCTAGCTGTGCAGTGCGCTCAAACCTTGCGGCGTACTCGTGCGCACCGGCCCGGTCCGCAGGGCTGCTCTCGACGGCCAACTGCGCCGCCCGAAGGAAACCGTCGGCTACCGCCTCGACGGTCAGGTCTGCCGGGCGAACCCACAGTGGATACCCGCTCAGGACTTCCTCGGCGGCGTGCGGCAGGTCGTGGACCGAGAGCACCGGAAGCCCGGTCGCCATGTACTCGTACACCTTGCCGGAGGTGACATAGCGGCCACCGGCCAGCGCCAGGACGAGTGCATCCCATTCCCGGTAGGTGCTCGCGACGTCGGCCTTCGCCACCGGCCCGGCGTAGGAGACGCCATCCGCACGCGCCTGCGCCAGAACCCGGGCGTTGGCGTTGGCACCGCTGGCCCAGCCCGCTCCCAGGTGGCCGCGGAAGGTCAGCGTGGAGCGGCGCAGCGTCTCGCTTCGCTCCCGGGCCGCGACCCAACCGTTCACCAGGAGGGCCATCTGCCGCTGGTCGATATTCACCGTGCCCAAGTAGCCGAAGGCCAGTCCCGCCCCGGGTTCGGGACGGCGATGCACGGCCAAGCCCAAGTCGGCGTCGAAACCGTTGCGGGCAACGTGGATTTTGCCGGCCTGGCGGGGATAGCGAGCCCGGTAGAAAGCGGCGATCGGCTCGTTCACGGTGAAGACCGCTGCGCAGCCGTCGACCAACCGCTGTTCCCAGCGCCCACGCCGGGTGGTGGGCCCAAACGCTTCACCCTCACCGAGGACGTCAACTGACCAGCCGTCCCGGTAGTCAATGGCGTAGGGCGTACCGAACCGGGAATGCACGTGCCAGGCCGCGGCCAGCGCCGTGTAGGGGGCCGGTGACACCAGCAGCAGGTCGGCCGGATGCTCGCGGACGACGCGCTCGGTGCCGGATTCCAAACCACGGCGCCACGAACCGAAAACGGGCTCCGGGAACGCCACGGTGTCCAACCGGCGGCGCATCTGCAGCCATCGAGCGGTGTGCCGGGCCCGCAACCAGGAGTAGTGGCGCAGGTCCGGATCGAGGTCGCGGCGAGCCAGCGGCAACTCGACGACGCGCACGCGCGGGTCGACGAGGTCGAGCAGCGACAGGTCCAAGCCGTACTCCAGGTCCCAGGCTGCTCGGCTGATGGTCACGACGGTGACGTCCCAGCCCTGGGCAACGAAAAGGTTGGCAGTGGCGCGCATCCGGTAGGCACTGCTCTTCGCTGCCGGCGGGAAACCGATGGCGACGTACACCAGGTGCGGTCGCTTCGGCGTCCGATCGGGGCTCATATTGTTGATTCGCTCGGGCGCGGCGCTGATGACGACGCCTTCCTCCGGCCGCCCACAAGCGACTTCGTCGTTGCGGGCGGCCTCCGTCCAGGCGCCGTCGCGCCGCTTCTCGCTCATGCCGGGACGGATTCGCGGCAAGCTGCCAACGCTGCAACGACCTTGGCCGCTGCCGTCCCGTCGCCGTAGGGAGCAGCGGACGTCGGTGCCGGGGCAGGGTGTGCTAGGGCCGCGGCGAGTTCGGCGGGCTCGGCGAGCACGTTCCAGCCCAGATCCACCGTCTCGGTCCACTCGGTTTCCGAGCGCAGCGTCACGCATGGCGTGCGCAAGAGGAACGCCTCCTTCTGGAGCCCTCCGGAGTCGGTGATCACGGCTCGCGCACCGAGAACGGCGGTCACGGTTCGGCGGTAGGGCAGCGGGGTGTGCACCTGGATCGGCCCGCGCCTCAGGTCGATGCCGTGCTCGTCGGCCCGGGCCAGGAGCCGAGGGTGGGCCAGCAGCAGAACCGGGAGATCCAGCGTGGCCAGCGCCTCGACGATGCTCGCCAAACGCTCTGGGTTATCCGTGTTTTCGGCTCGGTGAATGGTAGCCAGGAGATATTCACCGGGGCGCAGACCTTGCGGGATAGAGGTTCGATCCGCCCCGAGGAGGTCGCGCACCTGAAGGCACACATCCGTCATCACATCGCCGACCAACCGACTGCGGGTGGCGAGCCCTTCGGCGGCAAGGTTGTTCATCGCCGTCTCGGTCGGGGCAAGCAACAGGTCGGCGGCGTGATCGGTCAGGACCCGGTTGTGTTCCTCCGGCATCCGCCGGTTGAACGAGCGCAGGCCTGCCTCCAGATGCGCTACTGGCTGGTGGAGCTTCACCGCAGCCAGCGCCGCCGCGATCGTGGAGTTGGTGTCGCCGTACACCAGAACCCAATCCGGTCGGTGGTCCAGCAGGATCGGCTCGAGGGCGGCGAGCATGGCAGCGGTCTGGGCGCCGTGCGGCTTGGAGCCCACCGCCAGATGGACGTCCGGGTCCGGAATGCGCAGGTCGGCGAAGAAGGCCGCCGACATGGCCGGGTCGTAGTGCTGACCGGTGTGAACGATGACGTGCTCGCACCCTGCCTCGTCCAAGGCGGCGGCGACCGGGGCCAGTTTGACCAACTGAGGTCGTGCCCCGACAACGCTTACGATCTTCATCCGCTCACTCTCATCAACCCTGGCTCTGGTCACCTGGCCAGCAACGGCTCCAGTGGCCCCCGCAGCGCAAGCCTTGGCATCACACCTCCCGGAGCATATAAAGGCACCGTGGGGTCCGCCCGCGAATCGGCGGCTTCGTTCCCCAGTGTTCGCCGTGACGTCGGGTCCGGTTCGCCGGAAAGTCAGCCGAGCCGAAGGTGATGCATGACATTGCCTCAGTTTTCGGCTTCCGTTCACCAAGGGTGATATACCCGCAGCTACCCTGCTCTGCGGGGGTGGCCTGGTGGCGATACCTGCTCCGGTGTCCGTCCCTGCCTGCCCGTTCCCGTTCGAAGGACCTCTGTGAGAATCACTGTTGTCGCACTCGGGAAGATCGGCCTGCCGCTGGCCGTCCAGTTCGCCGCCAAGGGGCACAGCGTGATCGGCGTCGACATCGACGAACGCGTCGTCGACCTGGTGAACCGCGGAGTCGAGCCCTTCCCGGGCGAGCACGATCTGCAGCGACTGCTGGCCGATAACGTCCAGGCCGGGCGGTTGCGGGCGACCAGCAACTACAAGGATGCCGTCCCCTGCAGCGACGTCGTCGTCGTGGTGGTGCCCTTGTTCGTCGACGAGCAGACCGCGCAGCCGGACTTTGGCTTGATGGACGCGTCCACCGATTCGCTGGCTGAATGTCTCACCCCCGGCACCCTTGTCCTTTACGAAACCACCCTGCCGATCGGGACGACCCGGCAGCGCTGGAAGCCGCGATTGCAGGAGGGGTCCGGGCTCGTCGAGGGCCGTGACTTCCACGTCGTCTTCAGTCCCGAACGGGTCCTCACCGGACGAACGTTCGCCGATCTGCGCCGCTACCCCAAGCTGGTGGGCGCGCTGTCCAGCGCGGGTGCCCGCCGGGCGACCGATTTCTACCAGGCGGTGCTCGACTTCGATCTGCGCCCGGACCTGGATCGCCCCAACGGCGTCTGGGATCTCGGCAGTGCCGAGGCCGCGGAGATGGCGAAGCTGGCCGAAACTACATACCGTGACGTCAATATCGGCTTGGCCAACCAGTTCGCCCGGTTCGCCGGCGCGCACGGGATCGACGTCATGCAGGTGATCGAGGCCTGCAACAGCCAGCCGTACAGCCACATTCACACCCCGGGCATTGCGGTCGGGGGGCACTGTATCCCGGTGTACCCGAGGCTCTACCTCTGGAACGACCAGGATGCCACCGTCGTTCGGGCCGCCCGGGAGGCGAACGCGGCGATGCCCGCGTATGCGATCGACCTGCTGGCGCAAGGGCACGGCCCGCTGGCCGGTCAGCGGGTCGCCGTCCTGGGTGCCGCCTACCGCGGTGGCGTGAAGGAGACGGCTTTCTCCGGGGTTTTCGCCACTGTGGAGGCACTCACCACCCGCGGCGTCGAGGTCGTCGTCCATGACCCGATGTACGACGACGACGAACTGATCGCGCTCGGTTTCACCCCTTACCATTTCGGCGATCCGGTGAACGCCGCTGTGGTCCAGGCCGACCACCGCGAGTACCGAGAGCTGACACCGGACGACCTGCCAGGAGTGCGCACCCTGGTCGACGGCCGACGGATCACCGATCCCACGGCCTGGACCGGAGTGCTACGGATGGTAATCGGGGCTCCAATGGAGACAGGCCCACTCGATGATGTTGCCTAAAATGGCTGTTAATGAAGTGATTTCGGGAGACGAGAATCGGCCCGAGGTCAGAATCGAGGGCAGCGCTGACGTCGACACCTCGGCCACGCTGGGCGCTGGTACCCGCGTCTGGCATTTGGCGCAGATCCGCGAGAACGCCACCATCGGTGCCGACTGCGTGATTGGGCGTGGTGCCTACGTGGGGCCCGGGGTGCAGCTGGGGGACCGGTGCAAGGTGCAGAACCATGCCCTCGTCTACGAGCCGGCCAGGATTGGTGACGGCGTCTTCATCGGGCCGGCCGTCGTCCTCACCAATGACGAGTTCCCTCGTGCGGTGACCCCGGACGGCGAGCTCAAGACCGAGTCGGACTGGACGATGGTCTCGGTCACGATTGGGGACGGCGCCGCCATCGGCGCCCGATCGGTTCTGGTCGCCCCCGTGACCGTCGGGCGCTGGGCGCTGGTGGCCGCCGGTTCGGTGGTGACCCGCGACGTCCCCGACTATGCCTTGGTTGCAGGGGTTCCGGCGCGACGGATCGGCTGGGTCGGTCCGGCCGGGCGGCCTCTGACGTCCGCAGGCAGCGCCGTCTGGACCTGTCCGGTGACCGGCGCTACCTTCGTCGAGCACGGCGATTCGCTAACCCCGATGAGTCGTGAAATCGCCTGACAGACGTGCTTCGTCACCATTTGGCCGAATTTGGCTCAGGTGGCGATCATCAGCTGGGACGGTGACAGGGCTCGGTCGACCACCCGGACATCTCCGACCCAGCCCTTCAGTATCTGGTCGAGTACGCCGTTGTAGTCGTACCCGCCGAGTAGCCAGTCCCGGCCGCTGGTGCCGAGTCCACGGTTGCGGGTGGTGGGGTTGCGCACGACCGGGCAGCCGTCGATGTACATCGTGGTGTGCCGCCCGTCGTTGATCACGGCTACGTGCCACCATCCATTCAGCGGCAACTCATGGCCCCAGTTGGTGAGTGAGCCGTCCTGGGACTGCGGATACACGCACCACTGCGGTTCCCGGTCGCCGGACAGGCTCAACGTGACCACTGGTTCCTGCGGGTCTCCGTTGCCTGGGACCTTGGCTTTGCCGGCTTCCGCCGATGTTCCCGCTCGTGAGAGCAGCGCGGCCCAGGCGTCGGTTCCGGGGTTGAAGTCGGCCGGTAGTTTGAAAAACGCTTCGAATGTGTAGCCGCGCGGGAACGTCTCGGTGTCCAGGACGGCACCGTCCACGGTCCTGAGGTAGTCGCCGGAGGCCCGGCCTCCGCGCAGCACCAGGCTGGAGTGCGTCGGCTGGTCCGGATGGTGCTCGGCCGACCAGGTCAGGGCGTCTGCCTGGCGTCCGGGTCGGCCGGCGACGACCAGGTGGTTGCCCCGGCCCGAGAGGTCGTTCACCCGGGTTTCGGGCGCGAGTGCGGTTCCGGCCGTGCCACCGTCGAACCGCCAGTAGGCCACGGTTCCGGGCACCAGCATCGCCGCTGCTGGTCGCGGACGCCGGGCCGGAACCGGAGCGAAGCCGGCGAAGCGCTGCGTCCAGTCGATCTCGATGGTGAACCGGTCCAGATCACCGCTGAGCTCAGCTTCCTGCGCTCCGAGCTGGTTGCGGCGTTCGGGCGGCTGGGCCATCAGGAACGGCGACATCGTCTCGACGTCGATCACCCCACGCTCGAGATCGAAGTGGTACAGCCGGATCATGGCCGCGCCGCCGTAGTAGCGGTTCTGATAGTTGGTGATGTGCAGGTGCACGTCGTGGCCGGCCGCGTTCGGTAGCACTGTGCGCCCGGGGGGCCAGTAGTGGCCGTTCAGGGTGAGAAAGATCTGGTCGTGCTCGAAGATCAGGTCGTTCCACAGGGTGCGGCCGTGGTCGCTGAGCACGGCTTTGCCGTCGAGGGTGTCCGCGGAGACGAGGTCGTGGGTGGTCAGAATGGCGGGGGTGGTCGGGTGGGCGGCCAGCACCTGTTTCACCATCGCGATCCCGGTGGCGGAGGTGCGCCAGTCCAGCGCGAGCACGATCCACTCGCGGCCTGCGGCGCGGAAGCGGTGGGCGGTGTTGTAGCCGTCGGGGGTGGCCGCGAGAAAGCTCTGCGAGGTGCGGAACCGGGCCGGTCCGAAGGTGTTCAGGTAGGGCGTGCTGCCGCGCTGGTCATCGGTCGAGCTATTGACGTCGTGGTTCCCGGCCAGCACGCTGTAGGCGGCGCCGGCGCGGTCGAGCAGCCCGAAGACCTCACCGATGGCGACTATCTCGGCCGGCTGGCCGTTCTGGGTGAGGTCGCCCAGGTGGGCCAGGAAGACGATGTTCTGCTCACGCTGCTGCTTGAGCAAATACCGCAGCGAGGCTCGCAACGGCTCAGGGTGAATCGCCTCGCCGTCGAAGAGGTACTGGGTGTCCGGCATCACGGCGAAGGTGAACTTGCTGCTGTCCGGGTTCGGCGCCCAGGTCCGGCCGGCATCGGACCCGGCCGCGCTGGCGTCCGGGCCGGTGGTCACCGATGCCGCGCCCAGGGTCAAGGCACCGATGCCGACGAGCCCGGTGGTTCGCAGCAGTCCTCGGCGGGACAGGTCCGGCCCGGCGCTGTGATCGTTTTCGCACATGAAACGTCAAGCTAGGAGGGCCGCCGGGCGGCACCGTGACAGCGAAGGCAACGCGAAGCGAACAGCGCTGGTCCGAATGAATCTCCACCGTGAGCTGAACCGGGCGAACTTTCAGCCGACGCCGTTCTGAACCGACGTCGACGCTGGCCAGAAGGCGAGTTCGGAAAGTTCCAGGGTCTTGCCCGGGTTGGTCATCTTGCTGATGGACAGTAGATCAGTGGAGGTTCCGTCGATGCGGGCGAGTTCGGTGAGAGTGGCCTCGACCGATCGCCGAACCAGAATCGGAAGATACTTCGTGATCTGCGCGGATCCGAACGAATCGATCGTCTCGGTCACCCACCGTTCGATCGTCGTAACGGCAAACACCGGATACTTGGCTGCCAGGGTACTCACGATGGAGTGCTGAAGTTCGGTGTCCAAGGCCTGTCCCGTCCGCTTACCAACCGTTTCGTTGCCGAGTTCGACTCTCGACGTTCATGTTGTTGTAGCACGGCCGTGCTGTGCCAGGGTAGGAAATGGGCACCGGTGTGATGCCACTCTCAGGCCGGTCAGACGCTCGCTCGTTCGTCGCTGACCAGGGACAGCAGGTCGGCGGAGGTCCCCTGCGCGCGGGCCAGTTCGTGCAGGGTGGCGGCGACCGAGCGCTGGACCAGCAGCGGCACGTACGTCTGGATCTTGGCGTTCAGGTACCGGGCGTCTTCCCGGGCCACCCATCGGCGGATTGTCGCCTCGGCGAAGAGGGGGTACTTGGCAGCCAGGGCCGCCACCACCAACCGCTCGTCCTCACTCCGCATGGGCCTGCCCGTCTGCTAAGGCATTCGGTCCTGGCTTCTTTGCCTGGCGTTCATTTGTTGTAACACGCCAAGACATCTACGGCCTAGCGGCCAGGGACGTGAGTTGATCAGGTTTGCGCCGAGTGGGCCGCTGGCGTCAAGCGCGCAGAACCGTCCGGACGTGGCCGTGCTGAGCATCAAGAGCCGTGCTGTTCTGCCGATGTTCAGGAGACCTTGGCCTTAGCGGCCTCAAGGACTCCCGCGCATCCGCCCGGTAGGTGCGGGGACCAATGTTTGAGCCCGAGGCTCCGCCTCGGTGCCGAGATCTGTACTGCTGGTGAGGGATGGAGGTGACGACCATGGCGAAGAAGAAGGACAAGAAGGAGAAGAAGGGCAAAAAGAGGAAGAAGTGATCCCTGTCCGGATGGATTCGACGGTCTAGACCCGCCGAATTCAGCGGGTGGGCCCGCCGAAGGGCTCTGCTCTCGGTGGCAGGGCCATCGCACGGACGATCACTGTCCGTGCGATGGCCCCCCCAAATTCCATAGCCGCAGACCATTCGGATCGGAAGTAAGGCAATGAGCGGATCCGTACACACACTTACTGGCCGTGAAGAGCTCCTGGACGTGCTGGCGGAGCTCGAGCGGGAATTGTGGCGTCGAGGTGGTGTCGACGCTCATGATCGCCGCCGCGAGGCGATGCGGGCGGCGATCGCGGCGGGCTGCAGCCTGGCTTCGGTCGCAGACGTCCTCGGTGTCAGCCAGAGTGACGTCAGCGCCTGGATGCCCGGTGCGCACCGCAGCGAGATGGCTTTGTGATCTCGTTGCCGCCCGAGCCGAGACGTGGCGGCGACACGATGAAGTCATGCTGATGCAGCCGTATACCGGAAATGTGGGTCAGCGTGTGGATGGACATCTGGCCTGTCTCGACAAGCGGCCACCTCATCCAGGAGAGAGCCGAGAGAGATTCGGCTGTGTCTGCTCCTGTGGGTGGACGGCGGAGGCCGACCGGCGCAAGTTGATCGAACGAATGAGACACCGTCATCTGACCCACATGGTGGAACAGGGCGCACCTGTCCTACGGGCCGGCGTTCTGCGGCGGGACTGACCACCGACCCCCGGAACAGTGGATCTCGCCAAGGGCTGAGCCGTCCGATCCGTCATCCGGTGAGCGCTGACGGAATCGATGCGAGAATGGCAACGGAGTTTACGACACCTTGGCGAAGATCGGGTTGGAGTAGAACCAGAGGTCTTCCCAGGGGTTGACCTGGCCGGCGACGTCCAGGGCAGGTCCGGTCGCGTCGATGTCGGAGCCGAAGAAGCCGGGGGCGCTGCGTTTGCCGTCTGTACCTCGCACCCGGATGTAGAAGGGGCCGTCAACCTTGATCTTGTGGACGAGTTCGATGGTGCCTGCCCGCTCGTCGATGCTCCAGGACTTGACGACCTTGGTGTGTGGCGTGTGGAACGAGGATCGGTCGGCGGCCGGTCCGGTGACCTTCCCGAGGATCAGGTCGACCCGGGCGAGCGTGGGCAGGACTCCGGTGTAGTTGGTGCTGTCTGCCAGGTCGATCGTGACGACCACGTCGACGGTGTCTCCGAGTCGTACTTTCAGGGTGTCGCCCATGGGAACACCCGGCCGACCTGACGCGCGCGAGCGCAGGCGTACGTCCAGACCGGCAATGAGGTCGCCGAAGCAGACCCACATCCGCCCGGCCCGCATTGCCTGCATTACCTGCCGATGGCCGTAACCGGTGGCGCCTACCCAGGTCTTGTTGTAGGTGCCGGGCGGGAAGGAGCTGTATTCGGTGATCGGGCGGCCGGCGTTGACCGGGTTGGGGAATCGGCCAGTGTTGTTGAACGTATGGCCGTCCGCGTTATAGGGGAGATGGTCGTATCCGGTCTGGTTCAGGGGGTCCACCGGGTTCTTCACCCAGTCGCCGCAGCCCTGGTGACCGTCGGAGGTCGTGGTGATCCACCATGGTTTGCCCTCGGCGAGCAGGCTGTCCCACAGGCCACCGACCGTGGCGGTCATCCAGTCGAATCCGCCCCAGGTACGGTAGCTCGCTGCCGGATAGCCGGGGAAGGACCAGGTGCTGGGCGCGGAGTCGTATAGTCCTCGCCCGCGTGCCATGCCCGGGGCCGCTAGGACCGCGGCCTGGTGACCGGGTGCCCCCTCCATGCCGATGACGATCTCGGGTGCGGCGTCACGCCAGTTGCGGGTCTCCGCAGGCGAGTTGATGCCCAGCCTGGAGGGATGGTTCGGGAGCACGAGGGCGCCGTCGATCCGGTTGGTGTTCACCGCGTCTTTCAGGAAGGCGAGGGCCTCAAGGGCGATGGCCTCGTTTTCCGGGGTGCCGTTGCGGGTTCCGTTCACCCGGGCGTCGTACCGGGTGACGAATTCCTGCAGGAGTGCCGCCTCGTTGCGGCCCGGCGCGAGCATGAGGGTGGTGTGCTCGCCCGCGGGGATGTTCCACTCCAGGCCGGTGAAGACCAGGACGTCGTCGTCGTACTTCTTCCTCGCAGCGACGATGTCGGCCACCAAGGGCTGGACGCTGTGAGTGGCGAACGGTGCGTTGCCGTGGTCGGTGATGACGATCCAGTCCAGGCCGTAGGTGGCGGCTCGCTCGACCTGGGTGGCGACGGGATACATGGCGTCGTTGCTGTATTGCGTGTGGATGTGGTGGTCACCGGCCAGCCAGATGTAGCCGTTGCGTGGTTCACGGCGGGCCTGGCGATCGGAAGCGGCGGCGGCAACCGATCCGCTGCCCAGGATGGCGCCGGCGCTGGCCAGTCCGGTGCCAACCAGGAAGCCACGCCGACCGGTACTTACCACCATCTGAATCTCCTATTGCCAGGCTGACGATCTTCGCTAGGGAAAGGTAGCGGCACCCGCGTGAGATCGGGTGAACACCGGGGGACATCTGCGCAACCAGCCAGCGTCACCTGCCGCTGAGTCAGCCCGTCGTCGTAGGACACTCCCGCCGATGGCTCCAAAATTCCATCGACCGGCTCAGAACCTCTCTCGCGATACGCGTCAGCAGCAGTTTCAGTCGGTGCAGGAAGCCCTGTGAAGCATCCGAATCGACTGTTCACCCAGCGTTGGCTTAGACGTCGAAAAGCGTTATGGTATATAGCTATCTGTTGATCAACGGGGGACACCCGGTCTGCGGCGGACGACGATACTCGCGGTCCGTGAGTGCCGCGTTCATTGTCCAGTAAGAACTCGTTCACCTCGGCGACATGTTGTTGTGGCCGCGGCACTGGCAGGCTGAGCTTTCATGCTCGTCACCACGTGAGGTGGCGCCTACCGTTTCGCTGGGTCGAGGGTGGTGGACCAGAGAGCGGCGCCGGTCAGGTCTCGCAGGATGACGGTGAGGGCCTGGCTGTGCCCGTCGATCTGCACCTCGCCGAAGAACTGAGAGCCCTCTAACGGCGACGTATTGGCGCGC
>JANNPJ010000056.1:0-15937 GCA_031400005.1 Kineosporiaceae bacterium
GAGTCATGATCGCGCCGAGCGTAACGCTCACCACGACCGGGCATCCCGTGCATCCTGACCGGCGCGTGGACTTCGCACGGTTCTCCGAGCCGATCGTGATCGAGGACAAGGTATGGATCGGCAGCAATGTCGCCGTCATGCCGGGTATTCGCATCGGATACGGGTCAGTCATCGGCGCCGGCAGCGTCGTCACCCGGGACATCCCACCGATGGTGGTCGCGGTCGGGGCGCCGTGTCGCGTGCTCCGCCCCATCTCGGACGACGACCTCAGCATACGAACAGATTCGCAGACCGACCCGTCAACTCCTCGTACAAGCGAGCCGCCGAATCGAAGTCCTCGACGCGCCGCCGGAGGACGACGCCAACGATAGACAGAACACACCGACTTTTCGGTGCGCTGCTGGTAACGCCCCGTGACTCTGACTACTACGTCCGTCCGTCACCTCAGCGAACATCCTCAATTCGGCAGTTGCGTGCGTCTGGGGTCGAGCCTGCGAGCATGGCGATTGTGGACACGGCATACTACGACGAGATCACGTCTACCCTCCGCAGCTTGCTCATACGCCTCAGCGATCGGCTCCCGCGCGAAGATCAGGTCCTGATCAGCGAGTTCATTGAGGCAAACGAACTGGGACTCGCGCTCGAACAGATGGCAGACGTCCTGTCCGAGGACGATCTGCCGATCTCTTCCCAGGATCGCGCTGACATGCTCGGCCTGGCCGAACGCATGCAAATGGATGACCGCGTGCCGCGAGCGCTTGCCTTCCGTCCGGACGTCTGAGCACTCTGACCCGAGCCACAGCGTGCAAGGCGACTCGAAAGGCGGCTTCAGGACCAACCGCCAGGACAGCAGCCCATGAGGATGCCGCCCGTCCAGCACCGGCGGTGATCTTGCAGGCGACACTTGGCACCATGGCTTGGCCGCAGGAGGAAAACTGGCGAGCATGATCGAGTTGGTCGCTGGGCATGGGATGTCGCTCATGACGCCCCTTGGAGCCGTGACCATGTCCCACCTCCGAGCGGCATCGCGTGCGAAACACCGGGTCCAGTCGGTGGGCGCTGACGGCCGATCCTGCACCTGGATCCTGCCTGGTCTGACCGCCCGCCTATCGATCTTCCCGTTCGATGCTGACCTTGATCCCGACATCTGGGTTCGTCCCGTGCACTGCTGGGCGTTTCTCTGGGAGCTTGATCCTCTCAGCCCTTGCCCCGGCATCACCCTGGAAATGTCGTTCGCTGACCCGGTAAGAACTCGCAGCGCCGCCCCCGACTCCGGACAGGCGTTCACCGCCCTCAACGTCGACACCGACGGCTGGGAACTGATCATCGGCGGCCCAGACGAAGAACAATTAGCCGCAGACGCCGCCCTGGGCCTGGTGCCGATCGAGTGGCGCCCCGGCCTCGTGGCACTGGCGGAAAGCTCGATCGGGGATCCGCTCGCCGAGGTTCTGCCCGGGATGCGCGGTCTTCGATGGAACCTGCCCGCCATGCACGTCGGCCAACGCTGCCGGATAGGAGCCAACGCCTGCTGGTCACCCTCTCGTTCGCCGGCTCAGGCAGAGGATGAATCCACCTGGTTCGCGGCCCTGACAACAACGGCTACCCACCTGGAGCATCGGGCCACCCATGCCGGCGAATGAACGACTCCCGCGGTCGAGTCGGCCCCGGATATCGCATGTCAAGCCATTGAGGACGGCGAAATGCTGTTGCGTCGTGACCGGTTCAGAGCCCCAGCTGGGTTAGTTCCGGCCGCGAAATCGTCGACTCCCGATCCATCCCGACGTCAGTCATGGCAGCGCAACTCGGGAACGCTCAAGAACGCGACCGACGTCCCGCCGCGCTTGTCGAATGCGGTTCATCTGCCGCGCTGATGCCCATAATCTCGACATCGGAAGGATTATCAGCTGCCGCTGAAAGAGGGGTCGATCACATGGTCCAGGTTCAGTGGTGGCGGTCCCCGTCGTCGCGGTTGCTCGGGTGCCGGGGGTGCTGCGGTGTCCGCCGTGCGCGGAGCCTGGGCTTCGCACAGTCCTCAGTAATGAGGCCGTCATGTGACCGTTGCGGGTCGGTAGCGGTGGTCGCGTCGGAGCGGGTAGCGGCGTTGGTCGGGTCGTCGATGATCCTGGTCGCTCAGTTGTGCCGTGGCTGCCGTTCCGAAGTGCTGGCCTTGGCCGGGAACGCGGAGCAGAAGTAGCTTTCGGCAGGGGCACGTAGGTGGCGGCTGTCCTTCCGGATGCCTGACGAGAACCCATCCGGTTACGTCGGTCGGAAAGCCGCAGTGGCATTGGCCTCACACTTGCGGCAACCGCGTTTCAGTCGGCCATCGCTCAGCCAGGATCGAACTTCGGTCGCGGATAGTTCCAGTCGCTTGCCAGGGTTGCGAGCCGTGGCGGGATCCCAGTTCACCTCTCTGCAGCCGGCCAAGTGATACAGCTCACCGGGCTGGATCGTCACGTACGGGCCTTCGTACTGCACCCGAGCGGCTCGGCTCTTCGGCAGGCAAATGCCACATGTGCCGGCAGCCATCTCATGCAAGCAGTCATCCATGACTCTGTTGCCCTCGCCTCGGTTTGATCGTCGAGAGGCTGGTCCATGAGCCTCGGTAACACCGTCAGCATCGCAGGATGAGCGGACAAGATCACCTGTTTTGGCGGATTTGCCACGCCGTATCGTTCCTAGTACCAGCGATGCGCCCGAGCGTGCGTGTCGTAGAGTCCTCGCCAGCGCAATGACGGGCACACCAACGCATAGGGCAGCGCCGTCAACCGGGCTTACCGTCCAGATCGAGCGCACTAGTAGGCGCCGATCTTTCACGTCGAGGACGCCAGGCGGGATCCTTACTCCATGATGCTGGACATGAGCTCGTACGACGTGAGCGCTGCCGCGCTCCGACCGTTGATGCAGACGTTCTGGACGTCGAAGGGGTGGCGCAGCTCAGTCGCGCTACCGGCCGCTGACGTTCCTGCTGCTGCGATTCGGTCGGGCGTGATGTTCGACCAGCCGCGGCAACTGGGCCATGATGGCTGGGTTGAGGCGGCTCGCGCGGCGGCGGCGGCGGCGGCCGTTTCGGCGTCCGAAATTAGCGCGGCCTTCCTTGTCAGCTTGACGACGCGCAGGCTCGATCTGCGTTCTGCTCTCGGCTCGTTCGCCGTTGCCCGCCATCTCGTGGCGCATCGGTACACGCCCGATCCGTCGGCGCGGTGTGCGGTGTGCGGGCTAGGGCGGCGGAGTACCCAGGATCTGAACATTCTGAACTTTGAACGCTTCAAGTGGGGTGGGGTCCGGCGGGACGATCTAACGTACGTGGCTTTCGATCTCGAACAGTTCCAGCGGGCGCCACGGATACCAGTTGACGATGCGGCAATCGCTGCCGGCCACGACCTGCTCACGACCCTGCGGGGCCTGCCGGAGGGAGCCAGCGCCACCGTCGCGGCGGGACAGCTGCGGACGGTGAAGGGCAACGCGCCGAACGGGCGGTACTCCTGGATATCCTGGGAGTTACCGGCCTCCTGGCCACTCCCCAACACCCCGGATATCTGCACCGCTTCGTGCCATACGTCAACCGCGAGCAGCGATCCAGCGATCGCCACTACCTCGTGCGCTGGTGGCACGGCCGCGACGGCGTCAACCAGGACGCCAGCGACGTCTTCCTTCCGCAACTGGGGCAGTAAGCCCACAAACGCTACGCGTCGACTGGGTCGAGGAGGTTGCCCGCCGGTGGCTGAGCGTGTGCGACCTGCTGACCTGAGCAGGCCTCCCGGCAGAAGGGCCCGGTGAACGAAGCGCGGTACTGCTCCGTTTCAGTGACCGCTACGCACTGCCGGTGCGGGCGGTCTCAGGGATTCTCTGGGATCAAGCAAACCGGGCGTGGGTGAGATGATGAAATCGCCTATTTCTCAGTCTATTTCGAATTCCTTCTCGTGACGGAGCGCGCGGACAAATTGGGCGAAGGTGGGAGCCAGAACCGTCACGGAATAATCCCATTCCTGGTCCACATGGACGATGCGCGGTTCTCCTTCGGGTCCACAGTCACGGTAATCCATAGCGATCATGTCGTGCCCAGCTGAAGGACAGTCAGCGAAGTACACCCCCAAATCTGGGTACCCCCACTCGTCATTCCAAAACCGGCTGCCCGTGCCCCCGCGCAAGGAGTTGTCCAGGTCGCGACCGACGCCGAAGATCCCATTAACGGCAACGTGATCTTCGGACCAGGTGGTTCTGGTTGACGTCGGGAAACAGGTCCGCCGAGGGATTCCACCGTTGCGGCGACGCATCATCGCGACGTAGGACGACGGAAGACGGAAGCCCAATTCGTTCTCGACCGAGGCGACAACTGAATCCGTCGGCGTCGCACCAGTGTACGTCCGCAAGGCATAGGCGGAGTCCTCCCACCACTCCTGAGGGTCGAGGTCCGCGAGCAGATCTACATCCGAAGCACTCGACGGCCGGTCCCAGGTCATAGCGGCAATACTACGGCCGCAGCAAAGCAGGTCGCCTGTCACCAGATCAGTACCTTGCGACCTTGGCTGTTCTTGTGCCATTGCGAACGATGCGTCGGCTCGGTGGCGGCGGGACCGCGGGTCTCGAAGCCAGGGTGAGAGCGCGCGGCGCCAACAAGTGGCCCGGCATCCTTAGCGGCGGCTACGTCATCGTCGACGACCTGCGCGGCGATACCTACGTGCCGGACGTCAGGGCGACGTTGCCCCCCGCGTCGTCGGCGATGTCGCGCACGGTGGTGGCCGCGTAGCCGTCGTCGGCGAACCGGCGGCGGGCGCGGACGTTGCCGCCCTCGCCGTCCTGGCCGTGCTGGCTCTGCCCTCGGCCCACCGCCGGCACGAGCAGGCGGTGGCCGCCGGGGTCGAGGACCTGCCCCCGGAGCCGGTCGAGCTCCACCTGCCGCACCGGTCCCACCGGCAGGACGAGGCCGGCCACACGAGCTGACCTACCGCGGGCACCGGGTCAGCGAGGTCGGGGGGCGGCGGGGATCCCGGCCGGATCGGTGGCCCGGTACTTGGGCCACTCGCTGTGCCAGGTGCGGTGGTTGATCCACGGCAGGAAGGTCATCGGGTCGTAGTGGATGACCACGCCGCGCCCATCGAGGTGGGCATCCGCGGGCAGGCGGGTGTTCAAGGTCGCCGGCTGCACGTCCGCCCACCAGTTGACCAGGCGCGGGTCGACGCCCGCCGCCTGCAGCGTGGTCAGTTCGGCTCCGGTCGGGGTGCGAGCCCACTCGCTGGGGTAGCGCACCGCCGGGGCGCCGGTGCCTACCAGAGGCGTCCAGCCGGTGCCGGCGGCCGTGGTGTCGGCCAGCATGAAGTCGGTGTTCGAGAACAGCGTGTTGGAGAACATCTCCACCCGCACTCCGCGCTGGGTCACCGTCCCGGCGCGGCGGATGATCCCGGCGTTCGCGACGTGGTCACCGAGCAGGACCCGGATCGGGGCGGTGTCCGCGTCCAGCGGGGCCACGGCCACGGTGCCGGCCCGCAGGGCGGTCAGGAACCGGGTCAGGGCGGCGTTGTCCGCGGTCCAGCCGGCGTGCAGGGTCGGGCGCGGCGTGGTGGTACCGGTGGAGGGCGGGACGTTGTTCCATTTCGCCGCGGGGATCGCGGTCCCGGCGGCCGAGGTCCGGAACGCGACCCCGAGCTCGCACTCCTTCTTCCGGGCGAGCAAGCGGTTCAGCCAGTCCGGGTTGGCCGTGACGACCTGCTCGAAGTTCATCCCGGTCGGCCGCCCGAGGTGCATGTAGAGCGAGTACAGGGTGGTCGGGGCGATGTCGTAGTCGATCCGGTTGGCGAACACCGGCAGGGTCGTCGGGGTGCCGGCTGCCGGTGGGCGGGTGTCGAGCTGGTGGTAGACCTCGTGCCGCACGAGCACGAACGCCAGACTCACCTGGTCGGTCTCGGTCGGGAAGCGGGCGGCGACGAGATCGCCGTTGCTGATCGCGTAGATCCGCGAGTTCTGCGGCAGCTCGAAGGTCCGGGGGCTGCCGGTCGGCCCGTGGACGCCGACGCGCGCCTGCGCCAGCGGTGTGGCCGCGGGGGTGGACCAGAAGTACTCCCGCAGCGGGGTGGTGCCGTCGCGGGAGGCCAGGGAGTACGGGCGGGCCGGGACCGCGGTCGTGTCCGGGTTGGTGGCATCGAGGTCGAACGGCCACCAGTGCCAGTCCCAGACCTCGCGGGCGAAGCGGTGCCAGTCGAACATCGGGCCTGGGCAGTCGTGGTCGTTGCCCCGGGTCGGGTCGCCCGAGTACCCGTGCCCGTGCAGACCCCGATAGGTGTTGAACAGGTTCCTCCAGAGCTGGTTCCGGTCGACCCCAGTCGTGGTGACCGCGGCGGTGTAGGCGGTCTGCAGGGCGGCCGCCGTGAGCACGGCGTTGGCCGGCAGCCCGAAGGTTCGCGGGGAGCGCGAGAGCGCCTCGTCGGCGAGCACGATCGAGCTGAACGAGGCGGCGTCCCGGATCATGCTGTGGTTGCCGGCCGTGCCGATGCCCCCGGAGCGCAGCTTGTGCGGCAGCAGCGAGAAGTTGCGCGGCAGCAAGTACTCCTCGGCGACATAGCGCGCCAGCAGGGCCCAGGAACGGTACTGCGCCTCGGTGAACAGCATCTCGGGCACGCGCTGCGGCTGTCGCCAGGGACCGACGTAGCGGCCGGTGATCCAGTTGCCCACGATCACCTCGGAGAAACTCTCGTGCCGGACGTACAGCTTGACGCCCGGCAGGTCGTCGTCGGCCTCGGCATCCATCGTGCCGTCACCGGACAAGGCGATCCAGTGATTGCTGGGCTTGCGCTGCAGCGGGATGAGAGTGTCACGCCGGATCTGCGGCCCGGTGGGGTTGTTCGGGTTCGGAATCAGGGTCTCGTCCGAGGTCGTGTACGGGCCGAGGTGCGCGTTGGAGCGCCAATTGCCCCAGCCGTGACCGGTTTCGGCGCCGATCGCCCAGTCGTTGACGAAGTTGGCGTGCCAGGACTCCCGGGGCAGCTCCATCCCGAGCAGGACGGTCCCGTCCCCGGCGACGTACAGCTGCGTCGTCTCGCCGCGGTGCGCGTGATTGGTTCCGGGCAGGAACGAGTTGGCGAACATCTGCGTGCCGTTCTGGCGGGCCGCCCACCCGCTGGTCTCGTGCACGACCAGTGCACGCACGTCGGCGATCCGCCGGCCGACACCGGCCGGCCAGTTGGCCTGGCCCGGCTGGATCGCGGTCCGCCACGGCGCGTCGCTGAAGACCGCGTTCAGCCGGTCCAGAAGCTGCTGGGGCACAATTCCTCCTGCTCGATGGTGCTGATCATTCGTCGGTGACGTCGAACCGCAGGCCGCTGGAGCCCTCTCCGTGGCCGACGCCCTTGCGCCGGCCCAGCCAGAGGAAGGTGCTCCCGTCGATCCAGCGGGCCAACTGATAGGCCCGGGTGACCCGGGCGCCCTCGCGCGGGACCTCGTCCTCACGCACCGATACCCGCGGCGACCCGGCCAGCGGCGCGAGCAGCCGCCCGCGCGGTCGCGGTCCGGTCGCGGCCCCGTCCCTCGGCAACAGCCCGAGCTGGAAGGTCATCGACGGATCGGCGGGCTGCGCGCGCTGCGGCAGCAGCGGGAACCAGTACGGCGGCGGGTCGGAACGGAGCCGGTAGGACAGGGTTTCGCTCGGCCGGTCGGCCGGCGGAGCCGGGGCCACGGCCTCGTGCGCGGCCTGGGCCAGGTCGGCCGGGCGTCCGTCCGCGCCCTCGATCGCGCGCTCGATCGCCCAGGCCAGGTTGGCCGCCTCGTCCCGCAGCAGCAGCACGTCCTCGATGTCGCGCCCGGCCACACTCGCGGCCAGCGCCGGTGCCGCGAGCAGGGCGGCCTCGCTGGTCCGGTTCGGTCGCGACAGGCCGAACATGGTCCATTCCCCGCCCGGGGCCGTCGGGCCCACGGAAGTGGTGCTGCCGAACGTGTCGCGCACGTCCAGTCGGGTGATCCGGACGATCGTTCCCTGTGGCACCTCCAGCGGGAGCAGCAGCCAGTTGGCGCCGTAGACGAGCGCGAAGCCGGCCAGCAGCATCCGGCCCAGATCGTCGGGCCCGGCCTCCAGGGCACCGAAATTCACCTGGCCGTCCTCGAACTCCCACAGCCGCGAGGCCGGCATGCCCGGGTAGTTCACGGCCGTGGGCACCATGGTGAGCGGCCCCAGCGTGGTCCGGCCGGTGGGCGCGGCGGCGACCGTGCCGCCGGCGGTGAACGTGTGCCAGTCCAGGTGCCCGTCGGTGTACTCGTCCGCCTCGAGGGTCAACCCGTCCGGCGAGGAGGTCGCGAACGTGTACTCCAGGCGCTCGTTCAGCCAGCCGGCCGGCGCGGACCCAGGCGGCGTGCCGGGTGCCGAACCGGGCGGTGCTGCGGGCGGGGCGAAGACCAGCGCGTCGGCCCAGGCGAGCCAGACCTGCGCGGCGGACCGCACAGCGGTCACGTCGGCGGCGGCGATCACCGGGGCGGGCGGCAGCGCGGGTGCGGGCTGCGCCAGCGCCTTTCGCAGATCCACGGCCAGCCGGGCGCCGTCGACGGCCCGGCCGGAGATCAACGCCGCGAAGCGCCGGCTGTTCGCGTCCGGGGTGTCCGATCCGTCCGCGGCCGCCGCGAGCGGGTAAGCGGCCCGGTAAGCGGCGGCGTACTGCCCGACCCGACCGGCGACCAGCAGCCGCTCGAAGTGCTGCCCGGCGCGCGCTCGCATACGCAATGTCGGGGCGGTCTGGACGTTCTCGGCCTCGACGAGGGTCTCCAGCGGGACCGCCGACACCGCGTACGGCTGCGCCGCGGTGCCGGTGCGCCCACGCCGCACAGCGGTCAGCGGGGCGAGCGTCGCGCTGACGTCGGCGACGATCGCGCTGCCCCCGTCGCTCGCGGCGAACTCGCCGAACTGCCACTGGCGGCCGAGCAGCCAGAGCGGATCGTGCAGTCGCGCCTCCAGGCCGGGAGCCAGCTCACGGTCGCGCGATCCCGGCTCCAACCGGGCCCAGCGCACGGGTTCGCCCGCCATCAGCTACTCACCTTCGTCAGATCGGTGGTCACGGTGTCGGTTGCCGCAGGCGCGGCCAGGAAGGCGGCCGGCAGGTACTGCCCCAGCCGTGGCGCCGCTCCGACCGGGACACTGCCGAGCGCCTCGCCGTCGACCAGTCGGGTGCGGGCCAGGTCGAACGTCTCCAGCAGCGTCGCCTCCAGGGCAGCCAGGTTCCACAGGTGCGACTCGTTCGGCGCGACGGCCAGCAAGATCGCCTGCGGGGCGCGGGAAGCGGGCTGATCGACGTGGAAGCTGAGGCCGGTCAGCTGGTTCGCGTCCGGCACGACCTCGGTCCACTCGTCCACCACCAGGCCGGCCAGCCGGGACCCGGCCGGCGGGGGAGCGGTCCCGGCCGACTGCACGACCAGGGACAGCCTGCCGCCCGGGACGGGCTGCGGTGCCGCGGCCGGCAACCCCACCCAGCGTTCCCCGGCCACCCGGGGCAGCTGGGCGACCCGCAGCCGCAGGGGTTGCGGGCTGCCGGTGGCCTCCGCGGTCAGCATGGTCAACTCCAGCCGGGAGGCGCCGTCGCGGACATGGGCCGCCCGCTGCAGCCAGGTCACCGGGGCCAGCGCGTCACCGCCCGGCTGCAGCGGGCCACCGGTCAACTCAGGTCCGGCCGCCAGTGCGGCGACGAACTCGCCGGCCGCCGCCGGGGTCACCCGGGGCAGAAGGCGGAAGGTGTCGCCGAGTACCGCCGCGACCCGCTCGAGGTCGCTGTCGGCCGCGGCCAGCCGGGCCTGCCGGCGATCCAGTTCGGTCAGCACGGCGGCGCCGGGCCCGACCACGCCCAGCTTGGCCGCCCGGGCGAGTGCGCCGGTCACCGCGGCCGACGGCCCACCGGCGAGCGCGGCGGCCAGCCGGGTGCGGGTCGTGGTCAGCGCGTTGACGGCGATCGCCGTGCGCGCGGCCAGGTCGGGGGTGTCGATCCCGGGGGCTGTTCCCGGGCTGGTGGCCAGGTTCGCGGCCTGATTCGGGACGGTGAGGTCACGGGCGTCCAGGGCGCGGGCGCCGTCGATCAGCTCCCGCACGGTGCGGGCCAGCTCGAGAAACTCGCCCAGCCCGAGCTGCCCGGGTGTCCAGGCCGGATCCCGTTCCAGGACCAGCTGCGCGCCCGGGGCGGACCCATCCAGCAGGGCCTGCTCGATCTCGGTCGCCCCGGCCGGCCCGCCCGACGGGATCATCGCCAGCGCGTCCAGGGCGGACAGTCGCAAGGTGCTGAGGTCGGTGGTGGTCACCGTCGTCCCCGAACGCACCCGCACCCGAACCCGATTCGCCGGACCGAGCACGCTGCCGGCCCAGGCTTCCAGGCTCGGCTCGACCAGCGCCCGGACCTGGGTGTCGTCCGTCGGCCACCCGGTTCCGGCCGCTGCGTCAGCGAGCACCAACAGCCGGTGGGTCACCGCGGTGCCGGCCCGCGGGGTGCGTACCACCTCCACGTCGGGCGGCGGGACGTCGCCGCGGGAGAGCGCGTCCGCCGTCGCCCCGGCTCGCTGCGCGTTGCCCTGCACCACCTGGTGGACGCTCTCGGCGACCAGGACATCGGCCAGCGCGTCGACGGCGTCGTCGAGCTCGCGCAACTCGGCGGTGATCGCTTGACCCTGCGCGCTGGACAGCGCCGGAAGCCCGGAAGCGCCGAACGGGATGCTGGTCTGGTCCCAGCGCGAGGTGGCCAGACCCGCCCGGAAGCGGCGGCGCAGACCGAGACCGTCGGCGACGTTCCGGGCCCGCAGTGCCGCCGACACTCGCGGCTCGCTCGCCCGCAGCAGGTCGACCAGGGCCTGCGCGGCCGTGACCGCAGCCACCGCCGAGTCCAGCTCGGCCTGTTGCCGGGCGACCTGCTGATCGAGGGCGACCACCTGGGCGCTGCTCATCTGCTGCTGCCCGCGCAGCGAGTTCAGGGTGGCCGCAGCGGCGGCGGTGGCGGCGGTGGCGGTGGCCACCGCCGGTTCCAGCCGGGCGATCCGTGTCTGCGCCTCGGCGACGTTGTCCCGCCAGGTCAGGATGGACGGGAAACCACCGGGCCGGTTGTTCATCAGGGTCTGCAGGTCGTTGCGGGCGCTCTGCAGCTGAGCACTCAGGCTGGTCGAGTTCGCCTGGGCCGCATCGAAATCCCGCTGAGCGGTGGCGACTCGGGCCAGCAGCGCGGTGTCGGCCGCCTTGGCCGCGGCGCTCTGCTGCTGCAGCTGGCCGAGCATCTGGGTGGCGGTGTTGCGCCGGGTGAGAGCGACGCCGAGGTCGTGCTCGGCGGCGGTCAGGGCGTCCAGCGGGGCCAGCGCTCGCAGCGGCGCGATGAACTGATCCAGGACGAGCTCTCGGTGGTGTTCGTGCAGACCCCGCTCCAGCCGGTAGCCGAGCAGCGCCCCCAGCGGCTGACCGGAGCGGACACCGTCCAGCAGGGTGAGCGCCAGCCGGACCCGGCGGGACGACAGGTCGAGCGCGAGCGGCGCCTGCGCGCCACCGCCCTGGGCCAGGTGCCCCGAGCGCAGCACGGCGGCGGTCGCGGCCTGGCCCAGCGAAGGCGCGTGCACGTAGCCCTGGCTCGCGGGACGGGCGGCGGTCGGACGTCGGACGTCCTCCAGCACGCCGTACCCGCCGAACCGCACACCGGCCGGCTTGCTGGTGCGCAGCGTGGCCAGCTTGCGGGTCGCCTGCGCGCTGACCCAGGCGTCGTACCGGTGCGCGGCCAGGTCGAGCACACTGCCGGTGAGCCGGGCCAGATCGGCGGTCGGCACAGAGATCAGCTGACGCAGGCTGCCCTGCAGCTCCATCAGCTCGGTCAGCTGGGCGGCGACGGGTGAGCCCGCGGGACTGAACGACGTGCGCACCGCGTCCAGGTGGGCGCCCAGCGTCTGCCCGGGCGCGGTCACCCCCTCCAGCGGTGCGCCCAGCCGGTCCCAGGGGCTCGGGGCGGCGGCGGGGTTCAGGCCGGGTTCCTCACCCTCACCGGGTGCGGCCAGACCACGGGCGCGGACGATCCGCAGCGCGGTGATCGCGTAGGTGCGCAGCACGGCGTGCCGCAGCAACGCGAACAGCAGGGTGTTCGCGCCGGCCGGCGGGGTGCCGGTGCGCACCGTCTCGTAACCGGTGTTGGTCAGCCAGGCCAAGTAGTTCTCGCCTGAGGGCAGCGCGGTGGCGTCCACCGGCCGGCCCACCACCAGCGGGCCGGTCAGGGTCGCGGCGGTCCGGTCGAAGGCGGCCCGGGCCAGCACCGGGTCGATGGCGAGACCGAGCTGGCGGACCGGTTCCAGCGCCTGGGCGACGCGGGTGAAGGTGATCGCGTCCGGGGCCGGCAGCGCCAGTCCCCGGGCGTCGTAGCGCAGCGACACCGGGCTGGTGGCGACCGCGTCGGCCAGAACGGCGGCGAGGTCGGTCCCCGGCGTCACCCGCGGCACCCCGTTCAGCGCTCCGCGCCAGGTCGACGCCAGGCCCCGCAGCAGGGCGACCAGCTGGGCGTCGAAATCGGACGGGTCCAGCTGACGCCACTGTCCGAGCGAGGTGACCGGCAGGACGCCGTACGGTTGTTTGCCCAGCCGCAGCACCGGCAGCGGGCCGCCCGAGGCCACATGGGCCAGGTAGTGGCTGCGGGCGGCGGCAACCACCTCGTCGGGGATCTCACCCATCAGGTGATCGAGCAGGTACCCCCAGGTCACCGGCCACAACATGGTGCGCATCTGGCGTTCACCGAGGACCGCCCCGCCGGTGGCGCCGAGCGCCTGCCCGAGCGGTCCCGTCCCGGTTCCGAGCGCGCGTCCCAGCAGGACGGCGTCGGCCTGGCCGGCGGTCGGCGCGGCGCCGCGCTCGGCCCGCAGGCTCACGGTGGGGTCGGCGCCCGCGGGCGACCAGGCCGAGCGTACGGTCGCGGTGTTGTTGGTCGCGGTGCCCGGTGAGAGCATCGCCAGCCCGTCGGTGAAGTGATGGGCATCGAGCAGCGTGCTCAGCCGCCGCGCGGACTCGGCCGGGTCGAGGCTCGCGCGCAGACCGACCACCACCACCCGGTCGAACCCGGCCGGGTCGGCCGCGACCGGGACCCGCACCGCCATGCCACGTTCGATCGCCCGGTCGAAATTGACCAGCCACTGCGCGGATTCACCCAGCGGCGCGCTCGGGTCGGCGGCCGCGGCATCGCCCGGGTCGGGGCCGAGCACCAGCGTGTCCGGGATCGGCCGGCTGAGGACGGCGAAGCGGCGGGTGCCGCCCTGGTAACCCAGCACGATCCATCGGTCGGGCAGGACGTTCGTTCGTGCGGCCCGGGTCCAGGTCTCGGTGTGCTGCGGCGGGGTGGTGGCCGCGGCTGCCCGGGCGATCCAGGCGGCGCGCGGGGCGCCGAACCGGTCGGTCATCACGCGCCAGGACTCCAGGGTGGCGGGGGCGTTGATGCCGCCGGCCCGCTCGTGCTCCAGATGGCGGCGGCCCCAGGTGAGTTCCTCCACGGTCAGCTCCGGCTCGTGGGTGTCGACGTGGGCGCTGTCCGGGTAGATGCGCACCAGCAGGTCGGTCCCGGCGAAGCGGGTCTCCAGTCGAACCGGCAGCAGCGCGATCGGCACCTCGGTGCTGATCAGCGAGACCAGGGTGTCGGGGTTCTCGACGTTCACGAGTTCGCCCCGCAGCCGCTCCAGGTCACCGGCCGGCGCACCGGCGATGCCGGCCAGCTCGGCGGTGATCAGGCCGTCCCAGGTCCGCCAGGCCGCGGTCACGGCGGCGCGCTGGGTGGCGATCTCGGCGCTCAGCGTTCCCGGCAGCGCCTCGACCGCGGCCTGCCGCGCCTGGGTGTCCGCCAGCTGCTGCCGGGTGGCGGCGAGCCGCTGCTGGGCGGTGGTCAGCTCGGCCCGCGCGGCCGTCAGTTCGGCGTTGGCCGCAGCCAACGCCGGGGCCAACGCGGCGACGGCGGCCTGGGCGGCCGCCGCCCGCCGGCGCGCAGCGATCGCCGCGTTCTCCGCGTCGAACACCCTCCGCTGGGCCCGTTGGATGTTGCCTGGCTGCTCGCGTTCGGCGATCAGCTGCTCCAAGATCTCGCGGGCCCGCTCGACGGCGTCCTCCGCGGCTGAGGCCGCGTTCTGCGCGGTGTCCGCCTGGGCCTGCGCGGTGGCGGTCCGGCCGGCGGCGGTGTTCTGCGCCTGGGTGGCCGCCGTGACCCGGGCCTGAGCCTCGGTGACCGCCTGCTGCTGCGCGCTGATCCGACCCGGCAGCGCCGCCAGGTCGGCCCGCAACCGGGCCCGGTCGGCCTTCCCCGCCACCAGCCGGTCGGCGAGCCGGAGGGCGGTGCTCTCGGCCGCCTGTCCACTGGCTCTGGCAGCGGCGATCGCCGCGTGGTCGGTCATGCGGGGCTCCTCGTGATCAGGCGGGACGCGTGCAGGGCGACACGGAACGGCTGCTGGAAGGTCAGGGCGGCCGTGGTGGCCGAGTCCCGGTTCCACATCGCCTGCAGGTTGGCGGCGGCGGCCAGGGGCCGGGACAGGTCGGCGTGACCGTTGCCGGTCACCGGCACGTGCGCCCAGGCCAGCGCATCGGTGGTGCGCGGGACACCGGGGACGGCCACGTCGTCGAACCCGAACCGCGGCTCACCCGGGTACTGCTCGAACACGAAGTACCAGCCCGGCGCGGCCAACGCCTCCTCCTCGCCGAGGGCGAACCCGACGACGGTGAGATCGGGCGGCAGGGTGGCCCGGAACATCGGCGCCAGCCGGGTGGCCGGATCGAGCGTGCCGTTCACCGCGGCCCGGGCGGCGTAGACGGTGGTGGTCGGGTAGCGGCGCAACAGTTCACCGCGCAGCAGCAGGAGGAGCTGACGGCCACCCCCGCGCAGGTGCCCACCCAGCGGCGCGGAGTCCCACTCGGACATCGGCGGGATGTCGGCCAGGCTCTCCGGATCACCGGGCTGACCGCTGACGTCCCAGAACTGACGGAACGCGGTGCCGGTGAGCGGCGCGGGGAACTCGCGCCACAGCATCTCGCGGCTGAACTCGTGGTTGAGACCGGCCAGGTAGGCCTCGATCACCCGGGGCGTGATCTCCAGCAGGGCGACGCCGTCGGCCTGGAGGTCCTGCGCGCCCGGCAGGAAAAGCTCGGGCGCGACCTGCTGCAGGCCGTCGTACATCGCCTCGGTGAAGCGCGGGGTGAACACCGCCGGGGCCAACGGGTCCGGCCGGGTCCAGGTGCTCGCGGGCGCCTCGATCCGGGCCCGCACCCGGGCCAGCACGGTGCCGGCCGGATCGAGATGCGTCAGCACCTGGGCCCGCAGGGCGTCCACCGCCACCGCCGGCCGGGGGGCCACGGCCAGGCCGGTCGCCATCACCAGGGACGAGAACCCGGTGACGCTGACCATCCCGGTCGGTGGGGCGATCGCCGGCCGCATCGCCACCCGGTCGGTCGCGGCGAGCATGTCGACCGGCTGCGACACCCGGGCCCGCCGGGCGATGACGCCCTGCGGACTGGTGAGCCGGAGCATCGCCCCGGACGCGGCTGCCTCCGGTACCCGGCTGGCCTTCAGCTGACCGTCCACGGTGCCGCCGTCCAGGGCGATCCGGGCGTGCGCCGGCTGCGTGACCGCGATCAGCGAGGCCGCCGGCATCCGGCCGAAATGCCGCTCCACCAGAAGGGTTCCGAGCTCACGGGCGACCTGGGCGCCACGCAGCAGGGTGTTGACCTCACGTGCGGCGCCGGCCTGCTCCCAGGCTCGAGCCATCAGCTGTTCCTGGCGGTCCTGCACCAGGCGTGTACCGGCTGCGGCGGCGATCCGAAGCCGGGGATCGAGGTTGAGCTCGCGCAACCAACCGGCCGCCGGTAGCTGGCTGGCGGCGGCCTGCAGCTGCCCGTAGATCGGCGGCGCCAGTACGTCCGGTGACCCGTCGGCGAGCGCCCTTGCCAGAGCCGTCTGGAAGGCCGGGCCGGCCCCTGGGGGCGTGGCGTCCGGGC
>JANNPJ010000066.1:0-3713 GCA_031400005.1 Kineosporiaceae bacterium
CCTATGTCGCGGTCTTCCCTCGTCGACGATCCGCATCTTCGATGGGGCTCGTCTCCTCAGTCCAGACCGCGACGCGCCGCCGTACACGCTCACCACGTCCAGTTTGGGTATTCACGGGTATTTCTGGTGGCTCACCTACGGTGTCGCTGTCGGGCCCAACGGGTACTTCTGGTGGCTCACCTACGGTGTCGCAGTCGGGCCAACGGGTACTTCTGGTGGCTCACCTACGGTGTCGCAGGCAACCCCAACGGGTACTTCTGGCGGCCCACCTACGGTGTCGCGGGGGACCAGCGGGTATTTCTTGTGGCTCACCACGGAGTCGCGGTGGGCGGGGGAGCTATGAGTTAGCTGTGGATGGCGAGCGAATTAACCGTGCTGGGGCGGACCAGCTGTGACTACAGGTCGGACGGGGAGGAGAGGGTGCCTCTTACGGCGGTGGCGGCGGCTACTAGGGGGGAGACCAGGTGGGTGCGACCGCCCTTGCCCTGGCGGCCTTCGAAGTTTCGGTTCGAGGTCGAGGCGCTGCGCTCCCCCGGGGCCAACTGGTCCGGATTCATCCCCAGACACATCGAGCAACCGGCGTTGCGCCATTCGGCACCGAACTCGGTGAACACCTTGTCCAGGCCCTCAGATTCCGCCTGCAGCCGAACCCGGGCCGACCCCGGAACCACCAGTACCCGCACCGAGTCGGCCTTGTGCCGGCCCTCGACGACCGCTGCGGCCGCCCGCAGGTCCTCGATCCGACCGTTGGTGCAGGAGCCGATGAAGACCGTGTCGACGGCGATCTCGCGCAGCGGAGTGCCCGCCTTCAGGTCCATGTAGGCCAGCGCCCGCTCGGCCGCCTGCCGGTCCTCGGCGTCCGGGTAATCCGCCGGATCTGGCACGGACGCCGAGAGCGGCGAGCCCTGACCGGGATTCGTCCCCCAGGTAACGAACGGCTCCAGGTCTGCCGCATTGAGCACAACCTCGGCGTCGAAAGTGGCATCGGCGTCGCTGGCCAGGGTGCGCCAGTAGGTGACTGCGGCGTCCCAATCGGCGCCTTCGGGGGCGTGCGGACGACCCTTCAGGTACTCGAAGGTGGTGTCGTCCGGGGCCACCATCCCGGCCCGGGCACCCGCCTCGATGGACATGTTGCAGATTGTCATCCGCGATTCCATCGACAGCGCCCGGATCGCCTCGCCGCGGTATTCCAGCACGAAGCCCTGGCCGCCGCCGGTCCCAATCTTGGCAATCACCGCGAGAATGATGTCCTTGGACGTCGATCCCTCGGGCAATTCGCCGTCGATAGTGATGGCCATCGTCCGAGGACGTTTCAGCGGCAGCGTCTGAGTGGCCATCACATGCTCCACCTCGCTCGTCCCGATTCCGAACGCCAGCGCACCGAAAGCACCGTGGGTGGAGGTGTGTGAGTCACCGCAGACCACCGTCAGACCGGGCTGGCTGAGCCCGAGTTGCGGTCCGACGACATGCACGATGCCCTGCTCGACGTCGCCCAGGGAGTGCAGCCGGACGCCGAATTCCGCGCAGTTTCGGCGCAGCGTCTCGATCTGGGTGCGGCTCACCGGGTCAGCGATCGGCTGATCGATGTTCTGGGTGGGGGTGTTGTGGTCCTCGGTCGCGATCGTCAGATCGGGCCGGCGCAGCGGCCGACCAGCGAGCCGAAGCCCGTCGAAAGCCTGCGGACTAGTTACCTCGTGAATCAGATGGAGGTCGATATAGAGCAGATCCGGCTCACCATCGGTCCCGCGACGCACGACGTGCGCGTCCCACACCTTCTCTGCCAGCGTACGGCCCACGTTGATCATCCTCCATCCGACGACACATCGGCTTCTCCCCGGTTTTGGGGTTTCGCTTGCGTCTCGCTTGCTGAGACGCCAATATCGCTACATGGACAAGAGTAGCGGAGTTGGCGTGCTGGACAAGGCAGCCGTGCTGCTTGGTGCCCTGGAAGCGGGCCCGGCAACATTGGCCCAATTGGTGATCGCCACCGGGCTGGCCCGGCCGACCGCGCACCGCCTGGCGGTCGCCCTGGAGCACCATCGACTCGTTGGACGAGACCTGCAGGGGCGTTTCGTCCTCGGTCCGCGGTTGGCCGAACTGGCCGCTGCGGCCGGTGAAGATCGACTGCTGGCCGCCGCCGGGCCGGTTCTGACGTCGCTGCGCGATCACACCGGCGAGAGCGCACAACTGTTCCGCCGCCAAGGTGATCAGCGGGTCTGCGTTGCCGCTGCCGAAAGGCCGGTGGGCCTGCGTGATTCCATCCCGGTCGGATCGGCCCTCAGCATGTTGGCCGGTTCCGCCGCGCAGACCCTGCTTGCCTGGGAGGAGCCGGACCGCCTGCATCGCGGGCTGAACGGCGCCAGGTTCACCGCCACCACCCTCTCCGCCGTCCGCCGCCGGGGCTGGGCGCAGAGCATCGCCGAGCGCGAGGCCGGTGTCGCTTCGGTCTCCGCCCCGGTGCGCGGGCCCTCCGGTCGGGTCGTCGCGGCGGTCTCCATCTCCGGCCCGATCGAACGTTTCACCCGCCAACCTGGTCGCCAGCACGCGGCCGCCGTGGTGGCCGCCGCCGGTCGGCTGACCGACGTCCTAGCCCGCACCAACACTCCCGCCTAGAAAGACCCCACAGGTTAATACTTTCGAGCCATCGCGCCACCGCACATGACCGCGCATGATCCCCGCCGGCCTTCGGCGCATAGTCCCGCTGCCACCGGCGCCTAATCACCCTGGCCACCGGCACCTAGCCCGGATGGCCACCGGCGCATGGTCCCGATGGCCACGGTGCAGGGTCCCCGCTGACATCCCGAAGCAGTGAAAAGGCCGCCGGTTGCGCTGATCACGATCGAGCAGACAGCGTCAAGTCGTTGGCCGCCTCTTCGTCAGAACATGATCCCCAGTGACGCCCGGGCATCCGGGAATGAACTCGCCTCGGCTCACTCTCGAAATCGGCTGTCTATGGACGGCCGCCTTCTATCGGCAGATAAGCGGGCATACACGGCGTTTGCCAGCCAAGTAGACACTGCTGCCAATTCGGTCGTTGAAGGGGGGCGCGCGCGCCAAACTGCCGCCGATCAGACTCTGTTGGCCAATTCCCCGTCCGCAGCGAAGGAGACCCCACTTTTGCCGTGATCATGCACGGTTGCTCGGGTGCTGCGTCGAATTGGTCGCGCGTTTTGACCCGGCGAGGGGGTCATCGTCCGAGACGAAGTCGAGGAAACGGGCACGCGGACGCTGACGTGCCGCCCACGTTGAGTTCAGCCAATTAGCCAATTAGGGTCCGATCAGATCCTGTTGGCCAATTCCATCGTCGCGGCGAGGCGCCTCAAACCTCCCGTGATCATGCGCGGTTGCTCGCTTCGCGGGGCGAGACATCGGGCAATCGTGCATGATCACGGGAAAGTTTGGGGCACCGGTATCTAGGGGCTCCGAATTCGCCAACAGGATCCGATCATGCACGGTTGCCCGATCCGTCGAGGGACTCAGAGGGCAACCGTGCATGATCGCGGTGAGGTTTTGCGGCATACACGGCGTTTTGCCAGCCAGGTCGGGTCGTTTCCGACGCACGGCGTTCCTTCACCTGCCTGGCCATGCCCCTTGGGAACCGCCATAACCCTTGGGAGCCGCCATAACCCCTGGGAGTCAGAGTATCGCCGGGTTGAGCTGCCCCGAGGAAGCCGTCGTCGACTCCAAGCCGTGATCAATCAGGTCAAAGGCAC
>JANNPJ010000087.1:0-4494 GCA_031400005.1 Kineosporiaceae bacterium
GACCTCCGGTGGACGGCACCCGGTCAGCCCGTGGGGCCAGGCCGAAGGCCGCACCCGACGTCCGAACAAGTCGAGCGACAAGCTCATTGTTCGCCGCCGCAGACCTGGAAAGAAGAGATGAACCGGCAAGAAGCGCTGTTAGGAGCCCATTCCGATGCCTCGTAGTCTGAAGCCGTGGAGCTCCCTTTCGATTTCAAGGGGAGCCGACCACTAATGCCTCGTAGTCTGAAGAAGGGTCCCTTCGTCGACGACCACCTGATCAAGAAGGTGGACGTGCAGAACGAGAAGGGGACCAAGAACGTCATCAAGACCTGGTCCCGGCGCTCGATGATCGTGCCGGACATGCTGGGCCACACGATCGCTGTGCATGACGGCCGCAAGCACGTTCCGGTGTTCATCACCGAGGCGATGGTCGGCCACAAGCTCGGCGAGTTCGCACCGACTCGGACCTTCCGGGGTCACGAGAAGGACGACCGCAAGGGCCGTCGCCGGTAAAACGGTTCTGGCACTAGAACTTTCAGCACTACCCGGCAGCGGTTACCACTAGCCGGCAAAGCGAGCAGACAGCAAGCGATCAGAAGGTAGGAAGCAGCGATGGAAGCCAAGGCGAAGGCGCGGTTCGTCCGCGTCACGCCCCAGAAGGCCCGCCGCGTCGTCGACCTCATCCGCGGGCGGCAGGCCCCGCAGGCCATTGCCGTGCTGGAGTTCGCTCCGCAGTCCGCGAGCGAGCCGGTGCTCAAGGTCGTCAACAGCGCGATCGCGAACGCCCGGGTGAAGGCCGCTGCGGCGTCGGAGCCGTTCGACGAGCGACTGCTCGTCGTCCAAGAGGCGTACGTCGACGAGGGCCCGACACTCAAGCGATTCCGCCCCCGGGCACAGGGACGCGCGTATCGGATCCGCAAGCGGACCAGCCACATCACCGTTGTGGTCGGACCCGCGCCGAAGAACAAGGGGGATCTCCGACAGGAGGCCGCCGCCGAGAAGGGGAGGACCCGCTAGTGGGCCAGAAGGTCAACCCGCACGGGTTCCGCCTGGGCATCACCACCGAGCACAAGAGCCGGTGGTTCGCCGACAGCACCAAGGCCGGTCAGCGTTACCGCGACTACGTTAAAGAAGACGTTGCGGTCCGCCGGCTGATGTCCAAGGGCATGGAGCGCGCTGGGATCAGCAAGGTCGAGATCGAGCGCACCCGTGACCGGGTGCGAGTCGACATCCACACTGCCCGTCCGGGCATCGTGATCGGTCGCCGCGGTGCGGAGGCCGACCGAATCCGGGGCGAGCTGGAGAAGCTCACCGGCAAGCAGGTGCAGCTGAACATCCTCGAGGTCAAGAACCCGGAGATGGACGCGCAGCTGGTCGCCCAGGGCATCGCCGAGCAGCTGGCCAGCCGGGTTTCTTTCCGGCGGGCGATGCGCAAGGGCATGCAGTCCACCCTGCGCGCCGGCGCCAAGGGCATCCGGGTGCAGTGCTCCGGTCGTCTGGGTGGCGCCGAGATGAGCCGGTCGGAGTTCTACCGCGAAGGCCGGGTGCCGCTGCACACGCTCCGCGCGAACATCGACTACGGCCTGTACGAGGCGCGCACCACCTTCGGCCGGATCGGCGTGAAGGTATGGATCTACAAGGGTGACATCACCAGCCGCGAGCTTGCTCGCGAGCAGGCTGCCGCCCCGGCCCGTGGTCCGCGTCGTGAGGGTCCCGGCGGTGCCGGTGGCCGCGCCCCGCGTCCCGTCCGTCGTCGTCCCGAGGGTGACGCCGCCCCCGCCGCTGCGAGTGCACCGGCCGAGGCCGCCGCTCCCGCTGCGCCGGCTGCCACCGGATCGGAGTCCTGAGCCATGCTGATCCCGCGTCGGGTCCGCTTCCGTAAGCAGCACCACCCAAGTCGTTCCGGCATGTCGAAGGGCGGCAATGTCGTGACCTTCGGCGAATGGGGCATTCAGGCCCTGGAGCCGGCGTACGTCACGAACCGGCAGATCGAGTCCGCTCGTATCGCCATCACCCGGCACATCCGTCGTGGCGGAAAGGTCTGGATCAACATCTACCCGGACCGCCCGCTGACGAAGAAGCCCGCCGAGACCCGGATGGGTTCCGGTAAGGGTTCGCCCGAGTGGTGGATCGCGAACGTCAAGCCCGGTCGCGTGATGTTCGAACTCTCGTTCCCCACTGAGAAGGTGGCCAAGGAAGCGCTCACCCGAGCGATCCACAAGCTGCCGATGAAGTGCCGGATCATCCGGCGCGAAGGCGGTGAAAACTGATGGCCGTCGGTTCCAAGGATCTGAACGCGCCCAACCTTCGCGGCTTCGATGAGGACCGCTTGGTCGAGGAGCTGCGTAAGGCCAAGGAGGAGCTGTTCAACCTCCGCTTCCAGTCGGCTACCGGCCAGCTGGAGAGCCACGGTCGGTTGCGCGCTGTTCGCAGCGACATCGCCCGCATCTACACGATCATGCGCGAGCGCGAGCTCGGCATCAGCGCACGGCCGGAGGCCTGAACATGAGCGAAGGAACCACTGCCGAGGGGCAGAAGGCTGACGCCAAAACCGTGTCTCAGCGGGGTTACCGCAAGGGCCGCCGTGGATACGTCGTCAGCGACAAAATGGACAAGACCGTGGTGGTCGAGGTCGAAGACCGCGTGAAGCACCCGCTTTACGGCAAGGTCATCCGCCGCACCACCAAGGTGAAGGTTCACGACGAGACCAACACGGCCGGCGTCGGCGACCTGGTGTCGATCTCCGAGACCCGTCCGCTGTCCGCCACCAAGCGGTGGCGCCTGGTCGAGATTCTGGAGAAGGCCAAGTGATCCAGCAGGAATCAAGGCTGCGCGTCGCCGACAACACCGGTGCGAAGGAAATCCTTTGCATCCGCGTGCTCGGTGGCTCGGGTCGTCGTTACGCCGGTATCGGTGACGTCATCGTCGCCACCGTCAAGGACGCGATCCCCGGCGGCAACGTGAAGAAGGGTGACGTCGTCAAGGCGGTCATCGTGCGCACCGTCAAGGAGCGTCGTCGTCCGGATGGCTCGTACATCCGCTTCGACGAGAACGCCGCGGTCATCCTCCGCAACGACGGAGACCCGCGGGGTACCCGGATCTTCGGTCCGGTGGGCCGCGAATTGCGGGACAAGAAGTTCATGAAGATTATCTCGCTGGCGCCGGAGGTGCTCTGAGATGCCAAAGATCAGGATCAAAAAGGGCGACACCGTCCAGCTGATCACCGGTCGTTCGCAGGCTAACGGCGGCGACCGGAACAAGACCGGCAAGGTGATCGCCGTGTACCCGGAGACTCAGCGGGTACTGGTAGAGGGAATCAACCGGATCAAGCGCCACACCAAAGAGGGCGCCAGCGGTCGGGGCACCAAGACCGGCGGGATCATCACTCAGGAAGCCGCCGTGCACCTGAGCAACGTTCAACTGGTCGACCCGGAGACGAAGCGGCCCACCCGGGTCGGCGTCCGGGTCGAGACCGTCGAGCGTGATGGCCGTCCCAAGACCGTCCGGGTTCGGTTCGCCAAGCGCTCGGGTAAGGACTTCTGACAATGACAACGACGGACGAAGCGACCACGGCACCCACCACGATGCCCCGGTTGAAGATTCGTTACGCCGAGGAGATCGCCCCGGCGCTGCGCGAGCAGTTCAGTTACGGCAACACCATGCAGACGCCGCGCCTGGTGAAGGTCGTCGTCAACATGGGTGTCGGCGAGGCAGCTCGCGACTCCAAGCTGATTGACGGTGCGGTCAAGGACCTCAGCGCAATCACCGGCCAGAAGCCGCAGGTGACGAAGGCCCGCAAGTCGATCGCCCAGTTCAAGCTGCGCGAGGGAATGCCGATTGGCGCCCACGTCACGCTTCGCGGCGACCGGATGTGGGAGTTCCTGGACCGTCTGGTCAGCGTCGCGCTGCCCCGAATCCGGGACTTCCGCGGACTTTCGCCCCGGCAGTTCGACGGCCGCGGTAACTACACCTTCGGCCTGAACGAGCAGTCGATGTTCCACGAAATCGACCAGGACCGGATCGACCGGGTTCGCGGTATGGACATCACCGTAGTAACCACGGCCATCAATGACGACGAGGGGCGCGCTTTCCTTAAGCTCCTCGGTTTCCCGTTCAAGGAGAACTGACGTGGCGAAGACGGCGCTGGTTAACAAGGCGGCGAAGAAGCCGAAGTTCGCGGTTCGGGGTTACACCCGTTGCCAGCGGTGCGGACGGCCGCATTCGGTCTACAAGAAGTTCGGCCTTTGCCGGATCTGCCTGCGCGAAATGGCGCACCGGGGCGAGCTGCCCGGTGTCACCAAGAGCAGCTGGTAGGCCCGCGATGGCTCAGCTGACAATCACGACGCCTGGAACGGCTCGCGGTGCTCGCACCCGCCCGATGCGCAGTGAGCGCATGGTCGGTCTGCGGTCGGCCATGCCCCTCGGGCTGGTCACCCTTCGTCACGATGTTCCTGAACGACTTCGTCACGAGGTCCCTGAATACCTGGAAACAACTACGTCGAAGGTCGACCC
>JANNPJ010000118.1:0-6477 GCA_031400005.1 Kineosporiaceae bacterium
AGTGCATCGGCTGCGAGTTGTGCGCCTGGGCCTGCCCGGCGGATGCGATCTTCGTCGAGGGCGCGGACAACACCGACGAAGAACGGTTCTCGCCGGGGGAGCGGTACGGCCGGGTCTACCAGATCAACTACCTGCGGTGCATTTTCTGCGGGCTGTGTATCGAGGCCTGCCCCACCCGGGCGTTGACGATGACGAACGAGTACGAGCTGGCCGGGCCGACCCGGGCCGGGCTGATCTTCGAGAAGCAGGACCTGCTGGCCCCGATGCTCGGCGGGCAGCTCGCTCCTCCACACCCGATGGTGCCCGGCACCACGGACCTGGACTACTACCAGGGCAACGTCACCCAGGCAGTGCCTGAACAGCAGGAATGGGTGGACGCGCGGACCAGGGACGCCGAGCCCGAGGTAGAGGTGACGTCGTGACCGCCGTACAGGTGATGCAGGACGTCGTCGTCTCGCAGGCCGGGACCGCCAAGCTCGGCGGAGGCGGCGAGCAGGTGCTGTTCTGGGTGATGGCGATCATCATGATTCCGGCCGCGCTCGGCTTGCTGTTCGCCCGCAAGGCGGTGCACGCCGCGCTCTGCATGGCACTGGTGATGGTCGGTCTGGGCATCGTCTATCTGGCCCTGCAGGCGCCGTTCCTCGGCGTGGTGCAGATCTTCGTCTACGCCGGCGCCGTGATGATGCTCTTCCTCTTCCTGCTGATGCTGGTCGGGGTCGACTCCTCGGATTCCCTGGTGGAGACGATCAAGGGCCAGCGCTGGCTGGCCCTGGCCTTCGCCGGTGGGCTGGCGGTGCTGTTGATCTCGGTGCTCGGCGACGTCGTCTACGACACCCCGAAGGGCCTGACGGATGTCGACGCCACCGGCAACATGACGGCGATGGCGCTGTTGATCTTCGGTGACTACGTCTGGGCCTTCGAGGTGACAAGTGCGCTGCTGATCACCGCGGTGCTCGGGGCGATGATCCTGGCGCACCGCGAACGCCTGGTTCCGAAGCCGACGCAGCGCGAGCTGTCGATCAAGCGGATTCGGGACGGCGCGGTGAAGGCCCCGCTGCCGGCTCCGGGCGTGTTCGCCCGGACCAACGCGGTCGACGTCCCGGCTCTGCTGCCGGACGGCTCGCCGTCCCCACTGTCGCTGTCCCGGGTGCTGATCGCCCGCGGTCAGATGCGTGCGGTCGGAACCGTGCGGGAGGACGTCAAGACCATCGAGGCCGAGATCACTCCCGGGGACCGGCCATCGAGCGATCGGCCGGCCACACCTCGAGAGGCTCCTACCGAGAACGCGGAAGGTGCGTCGTGAATCTGGTCAACTGGCTGTACCTCTCGGTGCTGTTGTTCTCGATCGGGGCGGCTACCGTGCTGGTTCGACGGAACGCGATCATCGTGTTCATGGGCGTGGAGCTGATGCTCAACGCCACCAACCTCGCCTTCGTGACCTTCTCCCGGATCAACGGGAACGTCGAAGGCCAGGTGATCGCCCTGTTCGTGATGCTGGTGGCGGCCGCCGAGGTCGTCGTCGGCCTGGCCATCATCTTCACGATCTTCCGTACCCGCAGGTCGGCATCCGTCGACGACGCGAACCTGCTGAAGTACTGAGAGGCAAGTAGTGACGCTGCAGTCGTTAGCTTCCGGCGTGCACCAAGCCGCCGAGGGCTCGGGCCCCGGGGTCTACCACGCCGCCGAGGGCTCCATCCAGACGGGTGCCTGGCTACTGGTGGCTCTGCCGCTGGTCGGTGCCGCGGTGCTGTTGCTCGGTGGCCGCCGGACCGATCGCTGGGGGCACTGGCTGGCCGTCGCGCTGAGCTGGGCGTCGTTCGTCTGGGGGGCGCTGCTGTTCTT
Organism: Kineosporiaceae bacterium; assembly: GCA_031400005.1. GTDB lineage: Bacteria > Actinomycetota > Actinomycetes > Actinomycetales > Kineosporiaceae > JANNPJ01. Next base: position 1,843 of record JANNPJ010000118.1, read on the forward strand.
CTCGCTGCTCAGCTACCACCCGGAAGAGCGCGCCCGCACCGTGCACCTGTTCGACTGGATCAGCGCGGGCACGTTCACGGTGGATGCCGGGCTGTTGCTCGACCCGCTGTCGCTCGCCTTCGTGCTGCTGGTGACCTTCGTCGGTTCGCTGATCCACGTCTACTCCGTGGCCTACATGGAGCACGACCCGGACCGGCGCAGGTTCTTCGCCTACCTGAACCTGTTCGTGGCCGCGATGCTGCTGCTGGTTCTGGCCGACTCGTACCTGTTGCTGTACGTCGGCTGGGAGGGCGTCGGCCTGGCGTCGTACCTGCTGATCGGCTTCTGGAACCACAACCCGACCTACGCCGCCGCGGCGAAGAAGGCGTTCATCGCCAACCGGGTGGGTGACGTCGGGCTCTCGCTGGCGATCATGGGCATGTTCGTCGCGTTCGGCTCGGTCTCGTTCTCCGACGTGCTGTCGAACTCCGAGGGGGCGAGCGAGGGCAAGCTGACCTTCATCGGGTTGATGCTGCTGCTCGGCGCCTGCGGTAAGTCGGCGCAGTTCCCGCTGCAGTCCTGGCTCGGCGACGCGATGGCCGGCCCAACCCCGGTGTCGGCCCTGATCCACGCCGCGACGATGGTCACCGCCGGTGTCTACCTGGTGGTGCGCAGCGGCCCGATCTTCGAGGGTGCCCCGAACGCACAGCTGTGCGTAGTAATCGTCGGCGCGATCACCCTGGTCTACGGGGCGATTGTCGGCTGCGCCAAGGACGACATCAAGAAGGCGCTGGCCGCCTCGACGATGTCGCAGATCGGCTACATGATGCTGGCTGCCGGGCTGGGCCCGGTCGGCGCCGCGTTCGCGATCTTCCACCTGCTCACCCACGGCTTCTTCAAAGCCGGGATGTTCCTCGGTGCCGGCTCGGTGATGCACGGCATGAACGACTCGGTGGACATGCGCCGGTTCGGCCGGCTCTCCGGTGCCATGAAGATCACGTGGTTCACATTCGCCTTCGGCTGGCTGGCGATCCTCGGTGTCTTCCCGTTCTCCGGTTTCTGGAGCAAGGACAAGATCATCGAGGCGGCGTTCATCGGCGAGGGCTGGCGGCCCTGGGTGTTCGGCACGGTGGCCCTGCTCGGCGCCGCCGTCACCGCGTTCTACATGTCCCGGTTGTTCTTCATGACCTTCCACGGGACCAAGGAGAACAAGCGCTGGCCCAAGGACGCTCACCCGCACGAGTCGCCGCTGCTGATGACAGTTCCGATGATGGTCCTCGCGGTCGGCTCGGCCGTTCTCGGTCTCGGCCTCGGGGTTACCAACGGGCTGGCGCACTGGCTGGAGCCGGTCGTCGGGGCCCATGGTGAGGAGCACCCGGTGATCCCGGCCGGGGTGCTGATCGCTTTGACCACGGTGCTGGTGCTGCTCGGTGTGGCGCTGGCCTGGCGGATGTACTGGCAGGCCAAGGTGCCTGAAGTGGCTCCGCGCGGCAGCCTGCTCACCCGGGCCGCGCGCCGGGACCTGTTCCAGGACGACCTGAACGAGGCGCTCTTCATGCGACCCGGGCAGTACCTCACCCGGTGGCTGGTCTATGTGGACAACCGCGGCGTCGATGGTGCGGTAGGTGGGTTGGCCGCCCTGGTCGGTGGGCTCGGTGGAAGACTGCGCCGAGTACAAACTGGCCTGGTGCGTTCCTACGCGGCGTCGATGCTTGCCGGCGTTGTCATCCTTCTCGGCGGCGTCCTCGCCGTCAGAATCTGATTGAGGAGCCGATGGACTTCCCCTGGCTGACGACGATCGGCGCCGTGCCCCTGGTGGGCTCGGCGGCGGTGGCGTGCCTACCCAAGGCGATGGCCCCCCGGGCCCGGCATCTCGCTCTCGCCGTCTCGCTGATCACTTTCGTGCTCACCGTGGTCGCCGCGTTGCAGTTCGACGTGTCCGGCGGCACTGAATTCCAGTTCGTTGAACAGCATCAATGGATCCCGCAGTTCGGCGTCAGTTACGCCCTTGGGGTGAACGGCATCGGCCTGGTGATGGTGGCGCTGTCCACCGTGCTGGTGCCGGTGTGTGTGCTGGCCGCCTGGAACGAGGTCCAAGCCGACCGAGCGAAGATCTTCTTCGGTCTGATCCTGGTCCTCGAGACGATGATGATCGGTGTCTTCGTCGCTCGCGACGTCTTCCTGTTCTACGTGCTGTTCGAAGCCATGCTGATCCCGGTCTACTTCCTGATCGGGACCTTCGGCGGGGCCCAGCGCCGGTACGCGGCGGTGAAGTTCCTGATCTACTCGCTGGTCGGCGGGCTGGTCATGCTGGTCGCCGTGATCGGCCTGTACGCCGCCGGTCCCGGTGGCGAGAAGGGCTTCCTGACCAGCAACCTGACCGGGCTGGAATTCTCCGGGGTGGGCCTGGAGCGCCTGCTGTTCATCGGCTTCTTCTTCGCCTTCGCGGTGAAGGCGCCGATGTGGCCGGTGCACACCTGGCTGCCGGACGCCGCCGCCGAGGCTCCGGCCGGGGTCGCGGTGCTGCTGGTCGGCGTGCTGGACAAGGTCGGCACCTTCGGGATGCTCACCCTCTGCCTGCCGCTGTTCCCGGGAGCCAGCCAGTGGGCGGCGCCGGTGATCCTGGCCCTGGCGGTCGTCTCGGTGCTCTACGGCGCGCTGCTGGCGATCGGCCAGAGCGACCTGAAGCGGCTGATCGCTTACACCTCGATCTCGCACTTCGGCTTCATCGTGCTGGGTATCTTCGCGATGACGTCGACCGGCCAGACCGGTTCCACCCTCTACATGGTCAACCACGGGTTCTCCACCGCGGCGTTGTTCCTGGTCGCCGGGATGTTGATCTCCCGGCGCGGGTCGCAGCGGATCGAGGACTACGGCGGCCTGCAGCGCAGCACCCCGCTGCTGGCGGGAGGCTTCCTGCTGGCCGGCCTGTCCAGCCTGGCGTTGCCCGGACTGTCCAGCTTCATCAGCGAATTCCTGGTGCTGGCCGGCACGTTCGCCCGGTACCCGGCGGTCGCCGTGCTGGCCACCCTGGGGATCGTGCTGGCCGCGCTGTACATCCTGCTGACGTACCAGAAGATGTTCACCGGCCCGGCCAAGGAGTACGCGGCCGGCTGGAGCGACCTGAACGCCCGCGAGGCCTGGGTGATCGCCCCGCTGATCGCTGTGATCATCTTCCTCGGTTTCTACCCGAAGCCGGTGCTTGATGTGATCAACCCCGCGATCGAACGCACGATGCAAACGGTCGGGGTGGTAGATCCTGTGCCGACCGTGGCCGGCGCAGGTATCGGGACCGAAACTGATGGAGGCGGCAAGTGAAGGCACCCTCGATCGACTACGTCGCGACCGCGCCAATGCTGATCCTTTTCGGCGTCGCGCTGCTCGCGGTGCTGGTGGAGGCCTTCGTCCCCAGAGCGCATCGGTTCATCGTCCAGGTGGTGCTGAGCACTGTCGGGATCGCCTCCGCACTGATCTTCATCATTTACCTCGGTACCCAGAGCAAGTCGGTGGTCACCGCCAATGGGGCAGTGGTGATCGATGGGCCGGCGCTGTTCCTGCAGGGCACGATTCTGATCTTGGCCCTGCTGGCAGTGTTGACCATGGCGGACGAAACCAGCCCGGATTCCACCGCGTTCACCGCTCAGGCCTCGACCACTCCCGGCTCGCCGGAAGAGGCAAGCGCCTCCCGGCTGGGCCTGGTGCAGACCGAGGTCTACCCGCTGTTGCTGCTGTCGCTGGTCGGGATGCTGCTATTCCCGGCGTCCAACGACCTGCTGACGATGTTCGTCGCGCTGGAGGTCTTCTCGCTGCCGCTGTACCTGCTCTGCGGGCTGGCCCGGCGGCGTCGGCTGCTCTCCCAGGAGGCCTCGCTCAAGTACTTCCTGCTGGGTGCCTTCTCCTCGGCGTTCTTCCTGTTCGGTGCGGCCATGCTGTTCGGTTTCGCCGGTTCGGTGAGGCTGTCCGACATCGCTGCCGCCATCGACTCGGGCAGCGGTGGCTCCCCGGCAGGTGCGGTGGTCGGCCGGGACGGGCTGCTGCTGCTCGGCGTCGGCATGCTGGCCGTCGGCCTGCTGTTCAAGGTCAGTGCCGTGCCGTTCCAATCCTGGACGCCGGACGTCTACCAGGGTGCGCCGACTCCGATCACCGGCTTCATGGCCGCCTGCACCAAGGTCGCCGCGTTCGGGGCGCTGCTGCGGATCGCCTACGTCGCGCTCCCCGGGGTGCGCTGGGACTGGCAGCCGGCGATCTGGGTGGTGGCCGCGCTGACCATGCTCCTCGGTTCGGTGGTGGCCATCGTGCAGGCCGACATCAAGCGGATGCTGGCCTACTCCTCGATCGCGCACGCCGGGTTCCTGCTCACCGGGGTGCTGGCGATGGACCAGAAGGGCGTCAGCGGGGTGCTTTTCTACCTCGGCGCCTACGGTTTCACCACGATAGGTGCGTTCGCGCTGGTCACCCTGGTGCGCAGTTCCACCCCGGACGGCGGGGTCGGCGCTGAGGCAACTCACTTGTCCGAGTGGGCCGTGTTGGGCTAGCAGTCGCGGCTGCTGGCCGGGGTCTTCACTCTGTTCGTACTCGCCTTCGCCGGAATCCCGCTGACCTGTGGTTTCACCGGCTAGTACGCGGTCTTCTCGGCGGCCTTGGACAACGCGCCAT
>JANNPJ010000127.1:0-36411 GCA_031400005.1 Kineosporiaceae bacterium
CGGTGATCCGGGTCGCCCAGTACTCCTTCTCGTCGTAGAACTCGGGATCCTTCTTGTCACAGGTGATCCGAGCGCTGCAGGAGTCCATCTGAACCACCGCGGCCTTGCCGAGCACGATGTACGTGCCGCTGTAGGTCTCCAGGCCCTTCTTGCCGGTCCCGGTCGGCCAGGTGGCTACCAGTTTGCCGTCGCGATGGATCTGCATCCGGTGAGTGGACGCGTCGACACGGGTGATGTGCGAGGCACCGATGGTGAAGGTCTGGGAGTAGTCCTGGCGCCCGTACCGACCGGTCGCCGCCTTCACCCCGGCAATCCGCATGTCGAGGGAGACCTTCGTACCCGGCGTCCAGAATTTGGTCGGCTTCCAGTGCACCTCCCGGCTGCTCAGCCAGGACCAACTACCGCGAACCGCCTTGCCGGCCGGATTCTTGGCCTTGACCTGCATCACCTTCTGCATCGCCGCTCGCCGGTCGATCGGCGTGAGGAACCGGACAACGACCGGTTGGCCAATGCCCACGGTCGCCCCATTGTTCGGTGTGACCGTGAATGCCACTCGCTTGTCGTTCGGAACAGGTGCGGCTTTGAAGGTCATCTTCATGGTGCTGACCTGCCCGGTGCTGTCCTTCACCCGGGCCACCGCGCGGTAGGACGCGGCCGGCTTGGGTGCGGCTTCGGACACCCAGACCCGCCCGTCCGGGGACACCGAGCCGTCCAGAGGCTGCTTCCCCTTCTTGCTGCTGACCTGCATTGATTCGAATGAGCCAGCAGTGACGACGAGGCGAACCGGCTTGGCGTAGGAGGCCGTCCCACTGCTGGCGGCCACCCGCACGGTCGGTTCCGGCGGCGGAGCCGGCGTGGTAGCGACAGGGGAGGCTTCCTGCCCCGCGGGAAGCGTGCTGGATCCGGACGGTGACAACGACGTGCATCCGGTGGCCGTCACCACCAAGGCGGCGGCTGCCAACCGCACCCAGAACGTGCACCTGCCACCCCTGGCCGATCCGCGCTTACCCACCATCATGGGATCATTCTTCCGCAGAAACCGAGCGACATTCGCCACGTTTCCCCACGGCGCGGATCGCCGGAGGCGGTCGGCTATTCGTAAAGCGGCACGAACCGGCCCATTCTCAGGCTGTCACTACCAATCGGCCGACCCTTCGACGCTCGGCCGGCCTTCGGCAATCGGCCGGCCTTCGGCACTCAGCGGGACACGCGACCGAAGACCACCGAGGCATCCCAGATGGCGCGCTTCTGTACTGTCTTTCCGGCCCGCGGGGCGTCGTACATCTTTCCGTTGCCGGCATAAATTCCGACGTGGTACGCCCGACCTCCGGAGGTGAAGAAGACCAGGTCACCTACCCGGGCCTTGGAACGGGACACCCGGTTGGTGCTCAGCATCTGCTGGTTCGCCGTCCGCGGCAAGGAGACTCCGAGCTGGCGGTAGACATAGCCGGTGTACCCGGAGCAGTCGAACCCGCGCGGCGAGGTACCGCCATACAGGTAGCGGGTGCCGAGGTAGCGACTTGCGATAGCCAGCACCGAGGAGCCCCGGGTCGAACCGCTGGACTGGGACGGAGTCTTCGACTTGGCGGGCCGGGAACCCTTCGCCGGGGTGGAGGAGTGGCTGGGTTTCGGCGGGATCGCGGTCTGGTTGCTGGCCTTGGGCGGGGTGGCCGAGCGGCGGCCGGTTGTCGCCGGGGCGTCGGCAGACGTGCTGCCTTTCGTCTCAGCGGCGGCGGTCTCGGGTGAGGTCTTGGACGTGGTCGTGGCCTGGCGGGGAGCAGTGGAGCCGCGACCGGAGGCTGGTTTATCCGCCACGGTTGTGGTCTTGACCGACGCTGGAGCCGTCTTCGTGGTGGTGATGTTGATCGGCTTCGTGTCGGCCGGCCTGGTGGTGGCTTTCTTGGTTGCGGCTGTGCTGGCGCTACCTGTCCGGCTATCGGTCGCCTTGCTGTCGGTCGCCCGGCTGCCTGCTGTCCGATTCTCGGCTGTCCGGCTGTCGGCTGTCCGGTTGTCGGTCGTCCGGGGGGTGACGGTCGTCTTTGCCGGGGCGTCGGCGCGCTGGATGACTGTCGGCTCGGCCCGGAAGCCGCTGGACTCAAAGGTCACGGTGGCCGACATCGGGGCGGATACGGGTGTGCGGGCCGATCCGGTAACCGAACCGAACAGGCCGGCCGAGACCGCATTGGCCGTCGTCGAGGGGTCTGTCGAGGTCATCGGCGGCGCCTCTGACTTCGCGCCGGAGGCGTAGGTCGTCATTCCGGCGGTGGCGATCATTCCGGTTGACGCCGCCAGCACGGCGCTGGAGCGACCGAGGATGGCGAGCTGGCCGGTGACGGTCTCGCTGGCGTCCGACAGAAAAGTCACTGCGCGTTGAGGACTGCGGTGGCGTGCGGTAGCGCGATCGGACAACGTGGGCCTCTCCCGACGCCTGCGAGGTGAGCTGTCGGGTTCGGGTGGGAGTGCACCCGGCCGTCCGACCAACAAACGGTCGTCCGGCTTCACCCCGAGGGTGATCCGATCGGTGTCGGAGTCGCCCGGTAGTTGGGTCCCCCGCCTCTGCCATGCAATCGTCATGGACCCCGCGCGGTGGCAGAGTTCGGCGCCCGCTCGGGTACCTGCTCGAGCGAGCAGTTGGGTATGAACATACGACCCTCGGGACGGTATGTCACGCCTAGGTGCAAATTCCCGTCGTTTGCATCGCCTGCAGATGAACCCGGCATGAAGCTCAGGGCTGTGGTAGTTCAGAAGGTGCGACCTTCTCCCGACGTCTTCAGGAAGACACTCGTTTTGGGAGAGGGCACAGCCCATGAGCGCGCCAACAGAGACCGAGCCTGCGGGCCGGTCGGATGGTTCACATCCGTTGCCAGCTGAGGCTAAGGCGGCCAAGAGCGGACTAATCGGGCCATATCTGCCCCAGCGGCGGGAAGCCATCTTCATGATCGGCGGAGGGCTGCTCGGCGCGGCGTTCGGAAGTGGCGGCGCGGCCTACTCGCTGCATACACCCGAAGCGCCGGTTCGCGACGACAAGGCCGAGCTGTCCTCAGCTGAGGGCCTGAACCGGCTGAAGGAAGGGAACACCCGCTACGTCGAGGGGGAGTCGACGCATCCCGATCAGAGCGCCGACCGTCGAGACAGCATTGCCGGGTCTCAGGCACCGTTCGCCATGGTCCTGTCCTGCGCGGACTCCCGAGTGCCACCCGAGGTGATCTTCGACCAGGGGCTCGGCGACCTGTTCGTCGCGCGCAGTGCCGGTCAGGTGATCGACCGCGCCGTCCTGGGATCCCTGCAGTACGGGGTCGAACACCTGAAGATTCCCCTGCTGGTGGTGCTTGGCCATACCGGGTGCGGTGCGGTCAAGGCCACCGTGGAGGCGGTCGAGAAGAAGTCCAAGCCCTCCGGTACCGACATCGATGCCTTGGTGGCAGCGATCCGCCCGGCCGTCATCGAGGCAGAGGAGACCGGCGCCACCAAGAAGAACCTGGTCGACGTCTCCATCGACATCAACGTCGAGCGCATCGTCGAGCATCTGAAGACCGTCGCGGTGCTCGAGGAAGCCTCAACGCTGCGCAAGGTGAAGATCGTCGGGGCGGTGTACAGCCTGGATACCGGTCACCTGCACTGGCTGTAACCGGTCACCTGCGCCGGCTGTAACCGCGTTTCCGGCGACGCACGGTGATGAACAGCCGGTGTGCGGTGATCACGACGGTCACCCAGGCCAGGGCCAACGTCCAGGCGACCAGCACGTCGGTCAGCCAGTGGTGGCCCAGGTAGACCCTGCTCAGGCCCATCGTCACCGCGAAGGCCGAGGCCAACGTCATCGTCAGGGCCCGGGCCCAGGCGGCGCGCTGCCTGCGGACCAGCAGGTAGGCGACGATCCCGGCCAGGGCCATGGCGTTGAGCGCGTGCCCGCTCGGAAACGAGAAACTGGATTCGAAGGGCGGGACGGCGTCCGTCAGCGGCGGGCGGCTGCGACCCACCGCCGCCTTGCCAACGACGGTCAGCAGCAGCGAGCCCAGCCCGGTGACGGCGATGAGCACGATCGGTGTCCATTGCCGCCAGATAACCGCGAGGGTGAGCGCCACGATGGTCGCCAGGATCGGCATTTCCACCGGCCCACCCAGGTCCGTGTAGGCGGTGACGAACCGGTTCCCGGTCGTCGTCCGGATCGCGAGGACTGCATCAAGGGCCGGCCGGTCGAGCCCGGCGATCCCGTCTGCCTCGACCACTGCCTCGTAGACGTTCGCAGCGAGTGAGGTCAGGACGGTGATCAGGCCGAGTCCGATCGCCAGGGTGATCGCCAGTAACCGGTTCGGTGCCACCCATCGGGCGGCCCGCAGGGTCACGTCGCGAGCGAGTCGGCCGATCGCTGTCGGCCAATGAGCCAGGTCCCGGGTGCCGACGTACTCCTGCTCCGGAGTCTCGGCCAGCACCCGATCGACCGGATCCTCTGGATCTGGCTCGGTGTGGTGATTGGCATCGGGGTCGGCAGTCATCCACCCCATCGTGCCCGGTGAAGATGAGAGCCGCCCCTCGCCCCGGCGGGCTGGGGACCGTCAGCGCTTGTGACCGGTGAGTAGGAGGTACTCCCACTCCATCACTGGGCCGGCCGCGGTGGGGCGAGTGAATCGGACGGCGAGATCGGTCAGGTCCTGGTCCAGAGCGGCGACCTTCTCGGCGTCCGCTCCGATCGCCCGGTAGACCGCAGCGACCGGCCCGTAGCGGGCCTTGAAGTACTCGCGGAAATCGGTGGGCTGCGGAAAGAGGTTCACCGTCAATGATTCCCGGCGAGCCTGGAGGTCCCGCACCCGATCGCCCAACAGGGCCCGGACGTGCTGCTCGTCACCCCAGAGCGGTGGTGGCTGGGCTCCCGGCGGCGGTGGCGGAGCGTACGGCTTCATCGTCCGGAAAAGCTGCCCGATGAACCCCTCCGGCGTCCAACTGAGCAGGCCGATGGTGCCACCGGGCTTGCAGACCCGGACCAGTTCGTCGGCGCTGCGCTGATGATGCGGGGCGAACATGATCCCGACGCAGGACATCACGGTGTTGAACTCGCCGTCGTCGAAGGGCAGTGCTTCCGCGTCGGCCTGGCGCCACTCCACCTCTGCTCCCTGCGTGGCAGCGAGCGCCTGGCCGGCCTCGAACAATTCCGGTGTGAGGTCGCTGGCCACCACGGTCGCCCCGGTCAGGGCCGCCGGGATCGCCGCATTCCCCGATCCGGCCGCGATGTCCAGGACCCACTGGCCGCTGCGTACCCCGCAGGCCTCGACCAGGCGCGGTCCCAGCGCGGGGATCACCTCGGTTGCCACGGCGGGATAGTCGCCGCTGGCCCACATCGCTCGATGCTTGGTCTTGAGCTCGCGATCGGCCTGTGCCCGATCAACCTGTGCTTGATCGGTCTGTGCTTGACCGGTTGACATGTCGGTTCTCCACTTCCTCGGCGTCTGAATTCCGGTGTCGGACTGGGTTCCTCGGTGAAACCATTGCGTCGGGCATAGGCGATCTTGGTCCCGTCCGCGGAACGGCAGAACCGGATCTGCTGCGGGGGACGACTCATACGAAGACGATGCTCCGCTTTCGGCTTTCGATACACCGAAGGCAGGGTTTCCGGTGGCGGGTATCGTCCGTTCGACCGTGGGGCATCGGGCGATTCGTTGGCGGCTCATGCATCCCTGTGGTGACACTGTGTGTACATGATATGCCGTTGGGTTGCTGGCTCAAGATTCGTGACGTTCGGACGGCGCATGGTCATCATCTCCGCGGTGTTCGGTCTCACCACTGTGGGCGGTGCGGGCGGCGCCCTGGCGTCCGAGCCGGTCGGGTTCAGCCCGTCGGCCAAGGTGGTCTCCCGTGCGCCGATGGCGGTCTCGGTGACGTTCAAGGAGCCGCTTCGCGGCGCCGGGGCGTGGATGCGGATCCTGACGGCTGACGGCGACGTCGGCACCGGCAAGGTGACGACCGGCCAGAAAACCCTGAAGCGGGAGTTACGGCTGGGCGCACCTCAGGGCAAGTACACCGTGGAGTGGAAGGTGGTCTCGGCGAAGGGACAGAAGATGTCGGGCACGTTCTCCTTCATTGCCGCGCGCGGTAACGGGGAGCCACGGCGGACGTCGCCGGTTCCTCCTCGGCCGGTCAGGACAGAGCCGGCCGTGGATCCGATCCCGACTGCTGAGGTCATCATCCCCAACGATTCGGTGCCAGGACCGTCGGCGGCCTCGGGTCCATCGGAGGCCCCGACGACTTCCGGGGCTCCTGGCGCTCATAGTGCTCCCGGCGCTTCGGGGGCTACCGGGGTTCCGGGGCCGTCGGTGACTCCCGAGTGGATCGCCGGCTCGGATCCACTCTGGACGGCACAGTCGGCGGACACCAGTACGCCGGGCGCGATTTCGGCGGGCCCCGGTCAATCCGGGGGCCAGGGAGTGTCGACGCGGTTCACCGCCATTCCGCTGGCCGTCGGTGGCTTGCTGGTGCTCGCCGCCGGAATCGTCTCGCTCGTCCACCGTCCGCGCCTACGCAGCTAAAGACCCTGCTGGCTAATTCGGCGCATGCCCCAAAACCTCGTGATCATGCTGCCCTCGTAGACCCCTCGACGAGTTGAGGATAGCGTCTTAGATCGAAATGCGTGAGCTGGATAGGCGTCGTCGATGCGCAGTGGCGAAGTTGGCTGACGGCGTCTTGATCGACGCGAGCCTGGTATCGCTGGGGCCATACCAACGCCACTCTGATCAAGACGCCGTGGAGAGCAAGCCGACCGATGCGGCACGACGCTCAACCGGAAGCCTGCCGGGCAAGCCAGCTGGCCGAGCGGACGGGCCGAGCGGGCGGGCCCGAGCGGGCGGGGCCGAGCGGGCGGGCCCGAGCGGACGGGGTCCGCTCGGGCCGGCATCGATCGGACCGGCCCGAAGGCTCAGGATTGGGCGTCGGTCCCCGTTGTCCTTGTCGAGTCCGCTGTCGCGTTCGGATCATCGAGGTCGATCGGCTGATCGGCAGATTTGGTTGCAGGCTTGCGGGACGCCGGTTTACGGGTCGGCTTATCGGCCGGGAGTTTGATGGAATCGTCGGCCGGGAGGGTGATCGGCTGATCGGTGGGGAGCTTGGCGGGCTGGCCGGGCGTGAGTTCGATCTGCCGGTCGGTGGGGAGTTTGGCGGGCTGGTCGGGCTGGTCGGCTGGGAGGGTGATCGACTGGTCGGCTGGGAGAGTCACGGACTGGTCGGCTGGGGGAGTCACGGACTGGTCGGCCGGGAGCTTGACCGGCTTGGCGGTCGGTTTGCTGGTCGACAGCTTGATGGCCTTGCTGGTCGACCTGGCCGCCGGGAGTCTGGTTGGCTTGGCAGCGGGCTCGTCGGCGGGAAGCTTAATCGGCTTGGCGGCCGGCTTGGCACCCGACTTGGCCGCGGACCTGGCGGCTGACTGGTCGGCGAGTTTGTCGGCGAGTTTGCGAACCGGCTTGCGCTGGGCTGCCTCCCGGCGAACTCGCGCGGCGACCGGAGCGACAGCCGTCGCTGCGGTCGTGTCGGTTGCGTCCGTCGGACTACTCGAATGGCTCGCGTCGTTTCCGTGGCTCGCGCTGCTTGCATCGCTCGGGCTGGTTGCGTCGCTCGGGCTGCTCGCGCTGACCGGCTTGCTGGGCCTGGTCTTCCGGGGCAACGACAGCAGGCGTAGTTCGGCTGGAATCGCCTCCGGGTCGATCTGGGAAACGTGATCCGGAAGAGAGCGCGGCTGCCGGTACACCGAGAGCGCTTCGACCGGAGCCGGTGTGGACGGGGCCAGCGCGCGTTGCAACAGGCGATGCCCCAGATCGGCGGCAACCAGTGATCCGATCACGACGGCACCGATGACGCCGTAGGCGACCGGCGTCGATGCCCGATCGAGGCCACGCAGTTCGCAGATCCGCTGCACGGTGAGCTGGACCGGGCCGTGCAGCAGGAAGAGCGCCAGCGCCCGGGAACCGAGCCACTGCAACGGACGAGTGTCAAGAAGTCGATTTACCGGGCCGTGTCCGGAAGTCTGCGGCAGGGCAAGGAAGTACACGAGCGCCGCCGCCACCGGGAAGACCGGCAGGAGATCCAGTTCATACATCAGGTCCGAGCGATAGACGCAGAACAGCAGCGCGACCAGGGCGAGCAGGGAGCCGAGCCCGGGAGCCCGGGTGGGGGCCGGAGCAGTGCCCGGCCGCGGGGCATTGAGAGTGCCGGTCCCGCCCTCCAGCACCCGGAAGCCGAGCAGGCCGGCGCCGAGGCCGAGCAGGGCCTGGCCGACCGCGACCGGGCCGTCGGTGCCGAACGCACCCGCTCCGCTCGGCAGGAGCAGGACGGTACCGATCAACCCAGCCGTCAGGGCGATGCCGGTCACCGACCGCCTCGGATCGGTCGGCCACCTGCGCCGCCGATTGCTGGCCCAGTTCAGAGCGAGTGCGACGGCAACCAGCAGGGCCACGCTGCACAGCGCGACCGACACCGACCAGCTCATCGGATAGCCGGCCCGCTCCGGTCCGACGACACCGTTCAGGAGCAGGGCGCTGGACAGCCAGCCCCACATCATTCCCGGTGAGGTGCCGGAGACCAGCCAACCGAACGTGATCGCCCAGGCCACCAGGTGCAGCGGCGCGATCCGTCGGCCCAGGCCGGAGAACAAGCCGTCGCGGTCCGCGCCGGCCAGAATGGCGCTCAGCGGGCGGCAGAGGAGAAATCCGGCCAGCACGAAGAAGAGGTTGATCAGGACGTACCCGCCGTCGGCCAGATGCTGGACGGCGGCCGGGGCATTCAGCCTGGCAATGTCGGCCCGCAGGGCGAAGGCCAGGATGAACGGAACGGCGAGTCCACCTAGGCCGTCCAGTGCGGTGAACCGCAGATCCGGCTTTGGTCCGGAGGCGATCGGGGACGCCGCACCGGACTCGTGACCCGGACTGAGACCGAATCCGGGTGCAGATCCGGCTCGGCCAGCGGGAGCCGGTTTACCGGTCGCTCCTTGGCCTGATCCAGTGACAGCGGTCATGGCGATGAAACCTCTCGGCCGAGGAACAGAGCGGACGCGGTCGCCAGCCTAGAGGTGACTCAGTGTTGTGAGATGAATACACGCTGTTGTTAACGGTGAGTTCTTGGCGCTCCACTGTTCGCCTCAGTGCGGGATCGATCACTCGGTTAACGTTCTCGTGCGGAGAGTCTTGACGTTTGGATGGTTAGGCTGCATCTGTGACTCCGGGGACCGGACTGCTCCGGCTGACGCGCGCGGCGTTCTTCGCCGTCAGCGCCGTCGGCCTGGCCTCGGCTGCTCACGTGGCCGCAGGAGACGACGTCCCGGCGTTGATGGCGTTGCTCTCGATCCCAGCCATGATGATCATCGTCAATCGGCTCGCCGCCGGACGTCGCGGGCCGATCGGCCTCTTTCTCGGCATGGGGCTGACCCAGATCGTCCTGCACCTCGCCTTCATGGTGACGTCGATCGCTCCAGCCTGTGCGCCGTCCTCGGCGATGACCGAGCTGGCGATGGCCAAGCACGGGCACGTCGCGATGGCCTGCGAACCGATCAGTGGGCACGGCGGTGCGGCCGCCCAACTCTGGCCCTCGGCATCGATGGCGCTGGCCCACACGCTGGCCACTGTCCTATTGGTGCTGCTGCTCGCCCGCGGCGAGGCGGCCGTCTGGGCACTCGCCGCCTGCCTGCGATTCCGTTTCGTGCTGCCCGGCACGGCCGTGCAGTTGCCCAACGTCCGGCACGTGCCGGTGGCTGCTGCGGTGGCCCGCAGGTCGCCGACGCCGGTGCATCGGCGCACGGTCCGACGGCGGGGGCCGCCGGTGCTCGTCGGTGCCGTCCTCTAACCTGCCTCCTTCGATGACCCGTGCCCGGAGCCTTTGACCTGTTCTGGCGCTTCAGTCCGTCGTCGTTGGCGGGTGGATCGGACGACGCCTGCGATCGCCGTCCCACAAATCACCCCCTTGCCGAAGGATCGATCTGTCATGTTCACCAATTCCGCCTTTCTGGCGCGCGCCGGGGCGACCGTTCTGGCCGTCGCGGCCTTCACCGTGGCCGGTGGTGCCGCCGCGCAGGCACACGTCCGGGTGACCCGGGCATGATGGCGCGACTGTCGTCGTCCGGATGGTCGGCTGCCGGCCGGTCGGTTGCCCGCGGGTTGGTTGCCGGCTGGTCGAATGCCCGCGGGGTAAATTCTCGTCGGCCGATCAGGTCGGCGGTTGTCCGGGTGATGGCGGTCGCCGTCCTTCTGGTGGTGGCCGGGTTCGGTGCGGCTACCACCGCCGCCGCGCACTCCCAGCTGGACCGCAGCAACCCGGCCGACGGCGCGCGGGTCGCCGCTCTGCCGGAGCAGATCAAGTTGACGTTCAACCTGAACGTGCTCGGGCTCGGCGCTGCGGTGCAGGTGACCGGGCCGGAAGGGAACATCGCCGACGGGAGACCGACCGTCGTGGACAAGCAGCTGCGGCAGGCGGTTCGGCCCGGATCGGTGGCCGGTGACTACACCGTGCTGTGGCGCGTCACGTCTGCGGATGGTCACCCGATCTCCGGTCGGTTCACCTTCTCGGTGGCCGCTGGATCCGGCGGTGCCGACTCGGCTGAGTCCACCAGCGCTGCCTCGACCAGTGCTCCGACAGCGCCTAGCAATACCGCCTCGGCCGGCGTCCAGGACGGGACGAGTGAGGCCGCGCCGACGGCTGGGTCTGCCGCCAATTCCCCGAGCGGGGGCGGCGGCGCGTTTCCGATCCTGGGCGCGCTGGTGCTCGCCTTCGCGTTGCCGGTGATCGGATTGGGCCTCTTCATGTTTGCCTGGTCCGGCTCGCCGTTCCGGACCAAGGTCGACGCCGAGCTTCGGGCCAAGCGCGATGCCAACCCTGATCCCGCCGGCTAGTTCAGTCGTGCCGTGTGGCCCGCGTGGCCCTTGGTAAGTCCGTCAGGTTGCTCGATTGGTAGCCGAGTCAGCGGATTCCGGGCAAACGACTGTCTCGAAGTTCCTGCCGGATTCGACCCGGCTGCTGACCCTGATGGCTGATTCGGTCACGTTTGTCCGCGCTCATGCACCCGTGATACTTACCCTGCGTCCGCAGGTAGCGGGTGGTTCTCCAGCCATGCCGTAATTCCTTGATTCAGAAGGGATTTGGTCGCGATAGGGGCGAAGGATGCCTGTACCGCGGCTCGGGCCAGCTCGGCGATCACGGCGTCGTCGTAGTGGAAGGCGTCCCGCACCAGCCGGTACTCCTCGGCCAGAGACGTTCCTACCACCGCGGGGATGTCGGTATTGATGGTGACCGTCAAGCCCGCGTCGACCAACTGCGGGAACGGGTGGGCAGCGAGCGAAGGCACCACCCCCAGCGCGACATTGGACGACGGGCACACCTCCAGCGGCACACCCAATTCGCGAATCTCCGCGAATCTCCGCGACGAGGTCATCGTCCTCGAGCACGCGGACGCCGTGCCCCAGACGCTCGGCGCGACCGAGGACGAGGGCCTCGCGAATACTGTCCGGGCCGGCGCCCTCCCCAGCGTGGTGCGTGAGGTGAACACCCGCGGCTACGGCTGCGGTGCAGACCTGGGCGAACGGACCCAGCGGGTACGTCTCCTCGCCGGCCATCCCGATGCCGACCACGCCGCTGTCCGCGTACCGAGTCGCCAGCCGCAAGGTCTGCCAGGCCCGCTCCACCGAACGCCTGCGGGAGTGGTCCAGGATGACGCGGGTCTGAAGCCCGAAGGCGGTGCCGCCGCGGGCCAGGCCGTCGAGCACGGCCTCCAGCGGCATCTCCGGGTGGTTCAGCCGTTCCCCGTGGGCTGCCGCCGTAAACGTCACCTCGACGTAACGGGTGCCCTGAGCGGCCTCATCCTCGCAGAACTCGTAGGCGACGCGAGCGAAGTCCTCCGGACGGCGCAGGCACTGTCGCACCAACGCGTTCTGATCAGCGAAGTCTCGAAAGCCGACGAAGGACTCGCTGGGGCCGGCCGGCACCTGCTGGCCGTGGTCGGAGGCCATCTCTTGCAGCGTCTGCCACCTGACCGAACTCTCCAGGTGCACATGGAGGTGAGCCTTGGGAAGCGTGACGAGATCCCGCACAGGGCAAAGGTTAGAGCGTCCGACAGTCCCTTACCAGACGCCTTTAGTCCGATGGCTCATGATCGCGGGCGCTGTCGGGTGCCGGCTGGCTGTTCGGCAGGCGCATTGAGGGCAGCGGGATGGTGTGGGGTGGTGGCTGCTGCCGATAGCCAACATGCCAGCCGACGGTCCAGAGCCATGCACCCACGCTGTCGTGAGTGCGGGCGAGCCGGAGCAGGGTGCGGCCGACCCTCACCGGATCCAGCGAGCGACCTGTCTCGGTGGCTGAGCTGTGAGGGCCTGCGACGGCCGGAGCGGAATAGCGCTTCTCGAGTAACGCGGAGGCCGCGCCGTAAGCCCTGCCCTGGCCGAACATGGTGCTCAAGCTGGAACGCAGTCGCACATGCATCACGGCGGCGGGTTGGAACACCAGTCGGGCGCCAGCGAGTTGGATGCGCCAGCAGAGGTCGGTGTCTTCGAGGTAGCTGACGAGGGGATCGAATCCGCCAACGCTAAGGAAGAGATCTCGGTGGACTCCGAGGTTCCCCGCGCCGGCGTGCGGCAGGCCTGGGCCGAAAGGGGAGTCCTGGAGCGCGGTGTCCTGCTGCAAGGGTCTCGAGCGAAGCGTTCGGGCATCGTTCAGCCGGCGGGACTCGAATCGGCCGGCGACAAAGGTGTGCTGCTGCAGGGCGGCGACCATGGTCGGGAGCCAATCGGGCGCTGCTTCGTCGTCGGCGTCGCAGAAGGCCAGCAACGGTGCGCTGGTGGCCTGGGCGGCAATGTTGCGGGCATAGCCAGCCCCGGCGCGGTCGAAGGCGTCAATGATCTTCAAACCCGGCAACCGGCCGGCGAAGCTGCGAGCAATCGCCACACTACGATCGGTAGATCTGTTGTTGCTGATCACGACATTCCACGGCACCGGGCAATCCTGGCGACTCAACGCCTCCAGCTGTACTGCGAGGGTAGCTTCGGCATTGTGGCAGGCGATCACCACACTGACCTCTACCGTCATGGCTGACCCCCTTGTGCTCGCGCGCCCTTGTGCTTGGTGCACGAGCGACGGGTGATGACGGTACGGGCAACATGGCGCATATCGCCAAAACGAGCCGCCGCATTACATACGGTTCATTCTCCACGAGATCTTACGCAGGTAGCCACGGCGTCCCGGTTTGGGGATGGTCTCCCGTCGATCCCGGGTCGCCGACGGTTGCCATTTTAGCTTCCTGAACTCGGCTCTGCCGACTCTTGCGGAGGGCATCGTCAAGGACGGCGGCGGTCTCGGCAGCGTCCGGGTCGCGCATCATCGAGATGTGGTCGCCCTTGACCTCGACCAGCTGCCACGGACCGCTCAGGTGCGGCGCCCACTTGGCGCGATCCTCGCGTTCGGGGCTGTCGGCAAGGACCACCTGGGTCGGACCGGGCCAGGGAGCGCAGTGGTAGCGCCGGTGCAGGACGGCGCTTTGCTGGTAGAAGCGCCAGTACTGGTCCAATCCGGGAGCGCTGCGCAGCCCGGTGGCGGCCAGGCTGAAGAACTCACGGATCCGGGTGACGGGCGAGCGCTGGGGGAGGACCGGGACCAGTGCAGGGTCTGGCGGGAAGGAATCGAGCATCACCAGCAACGCGACCTCCCGATCGGCCCGGCGTAGCTGGTGGGCCATCTCCAGAGCGATCAGCCCGCCGAAGGAGTGCCCGGCCAGGTAGTACGGGCCCTGCGGCTGCACCCGGCGAATCGAGGCGACGTGCCGGCGCGCGTGTACTGCGCCGCCAGGTTTGCTGATCTTGAGATCTACGTCACAACAATTCGGTCGTGTCGGTACCCGAATGGCCGCTCGGTGGCGGAGCGTGGATGGCCAGTCGCGATTTCCAGGACCTGAACGCCCCTGCGCCCGTAGCCTCGGGCAGCTGCCGGGCCGGTTCCAGGCTGTTTGAGGGGCTGCTTTGAGGGTGCTGGCCCACATTCCTGATGCCCTCGACCAATGGACGGACGTGCCGATCATGGCGGAGGTAACCGGCCAGGAGGACGTCCTGCTGGCGGATGACTACGCCGGCTGGCTGAACGCCGCGCCGGGCGCACCAGCGGTGCGGCGCAGCACCATCCTTCGGCAGCGGCGCACCGGACGGCTGCTCGTCCAGGCCGAGGTGCACTTGCTCACTGAACGCCTGCCGGCCGGGTTCCTGGAGGTGCTGGGCGGCTGCGACAAGGGTCTTGGCGCGGCATTCGGTCGACTCAAGATCGAAACCCGACGAGAACTGCTCTGGTACGGACGAACCCGGATGCTCGGGCTCACCGCGCAGGACGCGCGAACGTCCGCCAGGGATGGCACGGTTCGTGGCTATCGGCTCATCGTCGGCTCCCAGCCGATGTGCACCATCGAAGAGACCTTTCCCGACGCCCTGATCCGGGATTCGACGCCATAGATAGAGCTAGGGGATTTCGAGGCCGGTCTTGTCCAGGATCAGCCGCGCTGCGCTGTTGCGCGCGACGTCCTTGCGCGAATCTGACATCGGCTCGACGATCGTCACCGTGCCCTTGGGGCCGATCACCTTCATCTTGCCAACCCCTGCTCTTTCCACTTCGCCGCCGGCCTTGCGAACACTCTTCACGAGGTCGCGGGCCGCGGCGGAACGCCAGCGCTCTGCCATGAACGACAGTCTAAAGCCCGTTCGATCAGCCCCGTTCGATCAGCGCTGTCCGATCGCACCCCGCACTGCCCGCCAGGGCCCACGTGCCGGTGCTGTAGTGGGCGATAGGTTCACCGGGTGCGGGCGAAGTTGACGGTGGTCGTGCGGGCCCTGGTGGGTCTGGCGATCGGGGCGGTCACCGCGGTGGTCGCCGCCTGCTGCCTGGCCGTCGCCGGGTTGGTGCTCGCTCCCACGCTGGCCTTCCCGAGCCGGCGGGCCACCGCCCAGCGCCTGCTCGCCACCGGCATCCGGCGGCTGACCCGGCTGGAACAGCGGCGGCTCGCTCGTTACCTGGGCGACCCGCAGGCCGGCGGATATCAGGATTTCGGCCTCGATCGGGCTCTGGCCTACCTCGGGGTGCGGTGGCCGGTGGGGCTGCTCGGTGGCGCCGTCCTGGTGTTGTTCGTGCTCGGGGCAGGAACGATCGCCGAGTTCGGCTGGGAATGGACGCACGGCCGGACGCCGGACGGCATCGAGCCTCGCCCGCTGATCTTGGCCTACTTCCTGATCGTCGCTCTGATCCTGGCGTTCCTCGGGGTGCAGGGCCTGATCGGGGTGGTCGGGCTGGAGCGGCGGATTGCCCGCAGATTCCTCGGGCCCAGCCCGGAGGACGCGTTGCGCCGCCGGATCGACGAGCTTTCGGCGAGCCGGGCCGAGATCGTCCAGGCGGTCGATGCCGAGCGCCGACGGATCGAGCGTGACCTGCACGACGGCGTGCAGCAACGCCTGGTCGCGCTGGGCATGCTGCTGGGCCGCGCCCGGCGCAGTTCCGCGGCCGGCGACCCGGTCAAGGCGGACGACCTGCTCACCCAGGCGCACGAGGAGTCTCGGCTGATCCTTGACGATCTGCGCGAGGTGGCCTGGCGTGTCTACCCCACCGCGCTGGACAACCTCGGGCTGCCGGACGCATTGGCTCGGGTGGCGGAACGGTCTGCGGTGCCGGTCACCGTCCACTACGGTTTCGACGCCCGCCCGCCGGCGACGGTGGAGGCGGCGGCCTACTTCGTGGTGTCGGAGGCGGTTGCCAATACCCTTAAGCATGCTCGTGCCACCGCCATCAGCATCGACATCAGGCGGACCGGCGGGCGGACAGGAGCGGTGATGACGATCCAAATCAGGGACGACGGGGTTGGCGGGGCGGATCCGCAGGGGTCCGGGCTCACCGGTCTGGCTCGCCGAGTCGCCGCACTGGATGGGCAGTTTCAGGTGCATAGCCAACCCGGTGGGCCGACCGTGGTGACGGCGGAGCTGCCATGCGAGTGATCCTGGCCGAGGACTCGGCTCTGCTCCGCGAGGGTTTGTGCCGGCTTTTGGCCGATGAAGGGTACGACGTGGTTGCCGCGGTCGGGGACGGCTCGGCGCTGGTCGAGGCCACCGCCGAGCACCGGCCCGACCTAGTGATCGCCGATGTGCGGATGCCACCGACGCACACCGACGAGGGATTGCGGGCGGCTCTGGAGATCCGTCGGAGGTGGCCGGAGGTGGGCGTGCTGGTGCTCTCGCAGTACGTCGAGCAGCGGTACGCCGTCCAGTTGCTCTCCGCACAGAGCGCGCGGGTCGGCTACCTGCTCAAAGACAGGGTCGCCGATGTGGACGAGTTCCTCACCGCACTGGAGCGGATCGCTGCTGGTGGAACCGCTTTCGACCCGGAGGTGGTCCGTCAGTTGCTGGCCCGCACTACCCACATCGACCCGCTGGAAAGCCTGACGGCCCGCGAGCGCGACGTCCTGGCCGAGATGGCGGCCGGGCACAACAACGCCTCGATCGCCGCTCACCTCTTTGTCTCCCAGAGTGCGGTGGAGAAACACGTCAAGGCCATCTTCGACAAGCTGGAGCTGGCACCCGCCGACGGTTACAGCCGGCGGGTGCTAGCGGTCCTGCGTTACCTGGGTTCGTAACCGCGGCTGCCGCGCTCGTACTCCCTTTCCCCATGCACGTCCGGCGCGTACTCGTGCGCTGCGCGCCGACCGTGCTCGTGCCCGCTGTGCTCGTGCCCGCTGTGCCCGTGCCCGCTGTGCTCGCTGTACTGGTGCCGGTTGTGCGCGCGCCCGCTGTGTTCGTGCCCGCCGTGTTCGTGCCTGCTGTGCTCGTGCCCGCCGGGACTGCTGGGATCGTGCGCATTGCGCTCGCTGTACTGATGCCGGTTGTGCGCGTGCCCACCGGTCCCGCGGTGATCGTGCCCACTACGCTCGCTGCGCTCGTGCTCTGAGCGACTGCTCGCGCTGGCGCCGGAGCGGGACCGGCGGACCCGCCGGACGACGAACACCGCGAGCGCGAGCACCGCCAGGGCGAGCACGATCTTGGAGTAGAGGCCGACAGATTCCTCGATCACGTGCCAGTTCTCACCGAGCGCGTAGCCGGCGAGAATGAACGCCGTGTTCCAGATGGCGCTGCCAAGCGTGGTGTAGAGCAGGAACAGACTGAGCCGCATCCGCTCGACCCCGGCCGGAATCGAGATCAGGCTGCGGAAGAGCGGCACCATCCGGCCGAAGAACACGGCCTTGCCCCCGTGCCGGGCGAACCAGGCCTCGGTCCGGTCGACGTCCTCGAGCGTCAGCAGCGGCAACCGGTCGACGATCGCCCGAATCCGGTCCCGCCCGATCTTCGCCCCGATCCAGTACAGGGCGAGAGCACCGACGACCGAGCCGATCGTGGTCCAGATCAGCGCGCCGATCAGGCTCAGATCTCCGCGGCTGGCACTGAACCCGGCGAGTGGCAGAATCATCTCGCTCGGTAGCGGCGGAAACAGGTTCTCCAAGGCGATCAACAGCCCGGCACCCGGCGCTCCGAGGGTCTCGATCACCGAGACCACACTGTCGGTAACGTTTGTCAGCGTTCCATTTCTCATGCCACGACGCTATAAATGGATCTTGGGCACCGCCATGCGGCCTTCCACCCGGCTCACCTGTGGCAAACCCCACCCTGTGGTGTCCGACGTCCCAACGTGTGCGCGCAGTATGACCCAGCGGATGGGTCAAAGTACGCGCACACTTCCGCTGCAAGGGAAGAGGTTCAGTCGGGCAGCACGATGACTACCTTGCGGTTGTGCCGCCGTCCGGACTGAGTGGTGTTCGGGTTCGTCGGCTCGCCGAAACCCTGCGGTCGTAGCTCAAGTGTCACCCCGCTCAGCCGATTTCGCAGACCCACAGCGACCGCCCGCGCGCGATCTCGGGACAACCGCAGGTTGTCGGCCACGGTGCCGATGTCATCGGTGTACCCGTTGACCTGGATGACGCCGGTTACCTGCTTGGCCCGGATGATCTGGGCCATCTTCTGCAGCTCTGAGCGGGCATTGACGGTCAACTCCGTCGACCCGGTCGCGAACAGGAGATCAGTGCGCAGGGTGTATGTCTTGCCTGCCTGAACCGTCGGTCGGTCCCGGTGGTTCTCCCTGGTGATCACCGGACGGTCGGAGGCGTTCGGCCGGGGTCGGTTCGGCGCCGGGTTCAACCCCGTTCCGGCGGCAGTGTCATCGGTTTCGGCTGCCAACACGCTCGCGGTGGAGGTGGACCCAGCCGCGACTGTGTGGTTGTTCACAATGGGATTCAGCGCAGCGACGGCCACCCCAATGATCACAGCCGCGGCGGTGAGTGCCATAACTGAACCGGCGAGCGTGGCCCGGTGCTGCGTCCACCACAGCGCGACGGCGGGTGGGCGGATCGGACCCGGAGCGGCCGGCAGGGGTGCCGGTGGCAGGGGCAGCGGGGCCGCTCCAGGCTCACTTTCGATCACCCGCAGTCCGCGGGCGTCGCGAGCGCGGGCCTGAGCGCCGAGCGCGCTGGCCGCGCCGAGCGCGCTGTCCACTCCGAGCGGATCATGCAACGCCGCCCAGTCCACCCAGACGGTCAGGCTGTCGATCGCGCCGGCTGGATCGAGAGCCGCGACCACCCGCAATGGCACCCGAATCTCACCGTCCGGCGCACCGGCGGCCAGCACCCAGTCGCCTACACCGGGCCTGGTGCGGGCCTGCACCACCACCACTTCCACCACTTGACCTGCGGCGACGAAGCGTTGCGACGGCGTCCATTTGAGTTGGGCCAGCAGTTCGCACAATTCGTGACCGATCTGCTCGATCTCGCCTGTGCCGCGCAGCACGACGTCCCCCTCCGGGCGGGGTACCCGCACCCAGCCGCCCGCGGAGAAGCAGCGGGCGAAGGCCTCCGGATCCAGGCTCACCACGGCCTGGCGGAGACCTGCGAGTGCATCCGAGCCCGAGCTGGTCATTTCGCGTCCAGCCGCGACACCGGGACCACCTGAGCGGTTGCGGCGGCGCTGGTTCGGCGAAAAGGGCATCGTGGCTCTCACTCGAAGTCGAAAGGCGGTAGGCGGTAGGCGTCAAACAACGGGCATCAGGCGTCAGAGCTCAGGCGTCAGCGTCACGATAGGCGGATCGTCGATCCCCGTCACGCACTGTACTGAATTGATATCACTTGGTTAGCATCAATGCAGTCCGGCTGGCTGGTCACCTGGTGGCCCGGGTGTGTACTCCACGGCCGGCCAGGGGTGAATGGGGCCACCGGGCCAGGGGTGCGGTGAGGGCTGATGCTCAGGCCATGCTCCCATTTAGCCACCGCTGGCAAGATCATTCAGGTGATTTGCGGTGGACGCCGGGAGCATGGGGTGAGCATGAGGTGAGCAGCGCAGGCGGGCCCGCCGAACGCACCCGTCTGCGCTCCGCCTGCTCATCGCGCGTGTGCCGAATCGGTTGTCGGAAAATGCCTGCCTGCTCAGGGGCGCGGTGTGGGCGGCAGCGGCAGCGGGAGGCCGGGCAGGCCGTCCAGGCTGACGGCGATGTGCTCCTTGGCTTCGAAATACCTGTTCAAAGAGACGTCGTCCTCGCGGGCGAAGCGTTTCGCGTGCAGATCCCGGTCGCCGTCGTAGGTCATCAACGGGACGGCGTAACCGCAGGTGTCCCGGACCAATTCGGCGTGCACGACGATGATGGCGCGCAGCCCGTGCAGGCTGGTTTCGACCTCCGGGAACAGGGCGATCAGGTCGTGCCAGCGGTCGTCGTCCCGGAAGATCGGCTCGCCGCGGCCATGAATCCGGACAATGTTGGGTGGGCCATGAAAGGCACACCACATCAACGTGATTCGGCCATTCTCCCGAAGGTGAGCGACGGTCTCGGCATTGCTGCCGGCGAAATCCAGGTAAGCGACGGTGGATTCGTCGATGACCGCGAAGGATCCCTTGACCCCCTTCGGGGAAAGGTTGACCGTGCCGGTGCTCGACAGGGGTGCGGTGGACGCGAAGAAGATCGGCTGCGTCTCGATGAAGGTTCGCAGCCGACCTTCTATTCGCTCATGCGTTTTGCCCATCCGCCCAGTATGCCGGGCGGATGGGCCAGACACCCAGGCCTACCCAGGCAGACCGCAGGCCTGCCCAGGCAGACGGCAGGTCTACCCAGGCAGACCGCGGGTCTATCCCACGCCGAGAATGTCGACGACAAAGACCAGGGTGTCGGTACCGCTGATTCCGGCGTTCTTCTCACCGGCGGCTCCGTAACCGTCGGCCGGGGGGATCGCCAGCAGGACCTGGCTGCCGATGGTCTGACCGACCAGACCCTTGTCCCAGCCGGGGATGACCTTGCCGGTGCCGATACCGAAACTGGCCGGTGTACCGCTGGTCCAGGACGAATCGAATTCCTTGCCGCTGGCCCAGATCACCCCGGTGTAGTGGACGGTGATCGTCTGGCCCTTGGCCACCTTGGCACCCTTTCCGGTGATCAACGGCTGCACGACAAGGGACGTCGGTGCCGCCGTCTTCGGAACGGTGATCGTCGGCTTGCCAGTCGCCTTGTCCAGGGTGACGGTCGGCAGGCCGGCCTTCGGCGCGACAGCGGTGCCTGCGGCGCGGATCAGCGGGGTGGTCGCCGACTTGACGTCGATCACGAACAGCAGCGTGTCGTTCGGTCCGATACCGGCGTCCGGTGCCCCGGCCGTGCCGTAGCCGTCCACGGACGGGATGGCCAGCAGCACCCGTGAGCCAACATTCACCCCTGCCAGCCCGGTTGCCATGCCCTTGATCAGGTTCTGGTCGCCGAGGGTGAAGGTCACCGGGTCGGGCTTGCCGAACGACTTGTCAAACGTCTTGCCGTCCTTGCCGTTCACCCCGACGTAGTCGATCGTGAGCCGCTGACCGGTGACGATGGGCTTGCCGGCACCGGGTTTCAGTACCCGCTTGGTGGTCTTCGCCACGGTGAACGGGGTTGGCGCATCGACCGCGGGTTCACCGCTGCCGGTCACCTTTACGGCGTTGATATCGCCGATCTTTCCCGCCGGAGCGGACGATGCCGGAGTCGGTGCCGCGGTCGCGCTCGGGGTGGCTGCGGGTGCGGCGCTCGGCGCCGGGTCCGCAGCGGCCGGGGTGTTGCTGGAGTCGTCGGGCGAGATCAAGAAGATACCTACCGCGCCCACGGCAACAGCGACTGCCGCTCCGATCGGCATCAGGTATCGGCTCAAGGCCGACCTGGTGGGCTCGGGTGAATTGGTGGACTGCATTAGCGGTGTTCCCGTCCTTGAGTTGCCGTCTGCCTGCGCGCGGGCCGTCGGCCGACCAGCCTACCTGCGTCTCTGGGCGTCCCCGACGGCCCGCACAGGATCCACCCTGGCCAGGATCAGCGGACTGCCAGCGGGCTCTCAGCGAGCGACAGGGGTACGCCCGGTCAGCAACCGGCCGACGGCACGCAACGGGACCTCCACCCAGCCGGGGCGATGGCGGGTCTCGTAGACGGTCTCGTAGAGCGCCTTGTCCAGTTCAAGGGCCCGGAGCAGGACGTCGTCCTGCCGCGGGTCGAGGCCGGCTTCCCTGGCGTAGCCGGACAGGAACGCCTCCCGGCACTCGCTCGCCCAGGCGGAGGCGGCCAGCGCCCGGGGGTCGTCGTCGGCCAGTCCGAGGACGGAATGCCGGGCGGCATAGTCAAAGGAACGGAGCATGCCGGCGACGTCGCGCAGGGCCAGGTCGGGTTCGCCCCGCTCGGCCAGCGGTCGCAGCGGCTCGCCCTCGAAGTCGAGCACCACCCAACCGCGGCCGGGCTTGTAGAGGGCCTGGCCGAGGTGGTAGTCGCCGTGCACGATCTGCAGATCCGGCGCGGTCTGCAGCGCGCGGACAGCGGTGATCACCACGGTCGCCGCCGGGGCGTACTCGGCCAGCGTGGGTGCCGCGTCGATCGCCCAGGCGAGCCGGGACTCCAGGTGGTCGGCGAGGGAGGCGAGCGCGGCCGGGGTGGTGGGACGGGTCGGTAGCGCCCGGGCGAGCGCCGAATGCACGGCGGCGGTGGTCGCTCCGAGTTCCTCGGACATCGCCGCGAACGTCTCGCCGCCCTCGATCGCTGCGCAGGCTATCCGCCAACCGTCCTGGCTGCCGGCGATGAATTCGGCGAAGGCGGACAGGTGACCCCAGGCCGGCTGCCCGTCGGGCTGCACCCATTCGCCCTCGATCCAGCCGATCAGCCGGGGGACGCGCTCGTTCCCGGCCGTGGCCAGGGCGCCGGGCACCACGACGTCCGGGTTACGACCCGGCTGCAGCACCCGGAAAATTTTGATCATCACCGGCTCGCCGGCCGACTCGGCGTCATCCCCGACGATGATCGAGGTGTTGGATTGCT
The DNA here is from genome assembly GCA_031400005.1 of Kineosporiaceae bacterium. Classification (GTDB taxonomy): domain Bacteria; phylum Actinomycetota; class Actinomycetes; order Actinomycetales; family Kineosporiaceae; genus JANNPJ01. Next base: position 22,321 of record JANNPJ010000127.1, read on the forward strand.
CGCCGGACAGCACATGCGCGGCCCTGTTAGACCCAGTGGGATCCATCAGATCCAATGGAGCCTCGCCGGCTCGCCGGACGCCCCGGACTCGACTACGCGGCGTCCCCGGGAAGGACATCGCCTCGTCCGGGGCCGCCACCAGCCGCATCCACTCGGCGACGAACACCGGATCGTGCGGTGCGTCGTAGACCCAGCGCAGGCCCTCTGCGGTGCGCAGTTCACCGACCAGGGCGTGCGCCAGCTCCGGCACCGCTTCGGTGCGGTAGGTCAGCGGTACCTGGTAGGTCGCCGAGCTGCCGGTGGGCAGCGGGGTGGCGCGGGCCGTCGGGGAGCTGCCGGGCTCGGGAACCGAACCGGCCGGCAGTGCACTGACGATGTGCACCGCGATCCCGACCGGCGGCTCGGCCGGCAGTCCGCTGTCGTCGGGGGCGGCGAACGGGGTGACCGTGGGTGCGGCCAGGAGGATCCGGCCGGCCGGAGCGAGGGTGACCCCGCTCGGGCCGGCCGCGAACCAGCGCTGGCGGGGTAACCAGCTGGCCAGCAGGCCGGCGACATCGGGGGCGCCGGTCACTGGCTCAGTCATGGCTTGGGTCCTCCAGTAGGGCCGCCCGTGACAGTCAGCCAGTAAAAGTCCCGAGAGCCCATCGTCAACGACAACTGCCCGTCGGCCGGGACCGGATCAAAACCGCTTCCACCGAAGATATCTGTGATCTCACATCCGGCCCACTCAGGCAGCCGAAGGCGAGTACCCTGCGCGGTGCGTGACAGGTTGTTCACGCAGAGGATCACCTCGCCGCGGATTCCGTTGTCCGGATCGGGTTCCAGCACCCGCAGGAACGCCAGCACCGCCGGGTTGTCCGCCTCGACCGGCAGATAGGCACCCATCCCGAAGGCCGGATGCTCGCGCCGGGTCTGCAGCATCGAGCGCACCCAGTTCAGCAGCGAACTGGACGTCGACAGCTGGGACTCCACGTTGACCGCGGCATAGTGATACTGCAGCGACTGCACCGCCGGCAGATAGAGCTTGCCGGGATCGGCGGTGGAGAACCCGGCATTGCGGTCCGGGGTCCATTGCATCGGCGTCCGAACCGCGTCGCGGTCCGGCAGCCAGATGTTGTCCCCCATCCCGATCTCGTCGCCGTAGTACAGCGTCGGGCTGCCCGGCAGTGACAGCAGCAGGACGTTGGCCAGCTCGATCTCGGCCCGGGAGCCGTCCAGCAGGGTGGACAGCCGGCGCCGGATGCCGATGTTGGCCCGCATCCGCGGATCGGGTGCGTACCAGCCGTACATCGCCGCGCGTTCCTCGGTGGTCACCATCTCGAGGGTCAGCTCGTCGTGGTTGCGCAGGAACGTGCCCCACTGCCCGTGCGAGGGGATCTCCGGGGTCTCGGCCAGAATGTCGATGATCGGCTTGGCCTTCTCCTCCCGCAGCGAGTAGTACAGCCGCGGCATGACCGGGAAGTGGAAGCACATGTGGCACTCCGGCTCCTCCTCGGTGCCGAAATACGCGACCACGTCCTTGGGCCACTGGTTCGCCTCGGCGAGCAGCACTGTGCCGGGGTACTCCAGGTCCATCGCTGAGCGCAGCATCCGCAGGAAGGCGTGGGTCTGCGGCAGGTTCTCGCAGTTGGTGCCCTCCTCCTCGAACAGGTAGGGCACGGCGTCCAGGCGGAACCCGTCGATCCCCATGTCCATCCAGAATCGGACGACGTCGAGGATCGCCTCCTGGACCGCCGGGTTCTCGAAGTTCAGGTCCGGCTGGTGGCCGAAGAACCGGTGCCAGTAGTACTGCCGCCGGACCGGGTCGAAGGTCCAGTTGCTGGTCTCGGTGTCGACGAAGATGATCCGGGCGTCCCGGTACTGCTCGTCGGTGTCGCTCCAGACGTAGAAGTCGCCGTACGGTCCCTCCGGGTCGCTGCGGCTGGCCTGGAACCACGGGTGCGCGTCGCTGGTGTGGTTGATCACGAGGTCGGTGATCACCCGCAACCCACGAGCATGCGCCTGGGCGACGAATTCCTGGAAGTCCGGCAGCGTGCCGAATTCCGGGAGAACCGCGCAGTAATCGCTGATGTCGTAGCCGCCATCGCGCAGCGGCGAGGCGTAGAACGGGGGCAGCCACAGGCAGTCCACGCCGAGCGACTGGATGTAATCCAGCTTGCCGATCAGCCCGGTGAAGTCACCCGAACCCGACCCGTTTGAATCTGAGAACGCCCGCACGAGAACCTCGTAGAACACCGCTTTGCGGTACCACTGAGGGTCGTGCTGAAGCCCGGGATGACCCATGATCCGGGAATTTGAAGCGCCGATAGTAGGCAACTCAAAGCCTCCTGACGTGGAGGACGTGGGCGGGTTGGAAGAACGGGTCGAGACGCACGAAGTTGTGTTCTTGCCACTGATGGATCTCGCCAGAGAGCAGGTCCTCAACCACGAACCCGTCGAACCAGTCCAGGCCCAGTTCGGGCATGTTCAGGTGCAGCCAGGTTTCCCGAGTACCGTGCGGATCGAGATTGACCACGATAAGGAGCACGTCCTCGGGCTCATCCGGTGCCGACCCCGACTCCAAGCGCCGGGAATAGCAGATGACCTGCTCGTCGTCGGTGCGGTGGAACACGGTGTTGCGTAGGCGTTGCAAGGCGCGATGGTCGCGCCGGATCTCATTGAGCCGCGTGATGTACGGCGCGATCGAGAGTTCCTCGTTGAGACCGCCTGGTTCGTAGCTCTTCCAGTCCCTGGGGCGGTACTGGAACTTCTCGCTCTCGTTGTACTCTTCGCTGCCACCGCGGACGGCAGTGTTTTCGCACAACTCGTAGCCGGAGTACATTCCCCAACTCGGCGACAATGTGCTGGCCAGGACAGCGCGCAACTTGAAAGCCGCTGGCCCGCCGTACTGAAGAAACTCGTGCAAGATGTCCGGGGTGTTAGGCCAGAAGTTCGGCGTCATGTACGCCGCACTTGAGCCCGAAAGCTCGGTGACGTACTCGGTGAGCTCTTCCTTCGTCGTCCGCCAGGTGAAATACGTGTAGGACTGCTGGAAACCAACCTTGGCCAGGGTGTGCATCATCTGCGGCCGGGTGAAGGCCTCGGCCAGGAAGATGATGTCCGGGTACTGGGCGTTCACCCGGCTGATCAGCCACTCCCAGAACGACACCGGTTTGGTGTGCGGGTTGTCCACCCGGAACAGGGTGATCCCGTGATCGATCCAATGCAGGACGACGCGCAGCACCTCGGCGGCCAGGCCGGCCGGGTCGTTGTCGAAATTCAGCGGGTAGATGTCCTGGTACTTCTTCGGCGGGTTCTCCGCGTACGCGATCGTGCCGTCGGCCCGGGTGGTGAACCACTCCGGGTGCTTGCGGGCCCACGGGTGGTCCGGCGCGCATTGCAGAGCCAGGTCGAGAGCCACCTCCAGACCCTGCTCCGCGGCCGCGGCGACGAAGTGATCGACGTCCTCAATCGTGCCCAGATCCGGGTGCACCGCGTCGTGCCCGCCCTCGTCCGAGCCGATCGCCCAGGTGGAGCCGGGATCGTCGTCCTTCGGGGTCAGGGTGTTGTTCGGGCCTTTGCGATTGATCCGTCCGACCGGGTGGATCGGCGGCAGGTAAACGATGTCGAAACCCATCGCGGAGATCGCCGGGAGCCGCTCCTCGGCCTGGCGCAGGGTGCCGGACACCCAGCGGCCGTTCTCGTCCAGGTGGGCACCCTCGGAGCGCGGGAACAACTCGTACCAGGAACTGAACAGCGCCCGCTCGCGGCGCACCTCCAGCCGGATCGGCTCGGAGGGGGAGACCAGTTCACGCAACGGGCGCTCGGTCAGCGCACCACGCACCTGGACCGACAGGCCGGCGGCCAGTCGCTCCTCGACGGTCATGTCGGTGTCGCGCAGCGCTGCGGCGGCGAAGGTCATGTTCCGGGCCGGCTTCTTGCGCGGGTTGGTTTCGACTACTGCCCGCTCGAGCAGCCGGGCGCCCTCCTCCAGCATCAGCTCGACATCGACGCCAGCGGCGATCTTGATCGTGGCGTCGTGCTCCCACGTGCCGTACGGGTCGCCCCAGCCTTCGACCAGATACGTCCAGGCACCGACCCGGTCCGGGACCAGGGTGGCGTGGTAGATGTCCAGCCCGGGGGCGCCGGGCGTCATCCGGACCTGGGAGTGCCGGTTGCCTTCGGGGTCGATCAGAACGGCAGTGGCGGCGACCGCGTCGTGACCCTCGCGGAAGACGACGGCCGTGATCGGCACTTCTTCACCGGGGATCGCCTTGGTCGGCCAGCGCCCGCCGTCCACCTGAGGGGTGATCGCGAGCACCGGGATCCGGCCCACGCCGGGTCTGCCCCGAGAGGGCGAGGAGGATGGCGGGGCGCCTTCGGCTCCGTACGGCAGCGTTCCGTACCGCTGGTCATCTTCGGGCACGTCGGAATCCACTGGTCTGGATTCCTCGGCGATCGGAGCCGGACCGCCGGTCGGGCCGACCTCCATCGGCTGCGAGCCGATGTCGCCGATCTCCCGGCCACTTCTCGACCCGGCCGTTTCGGTGAGCAGACGGGGACCCTGCTCGGGGGACACTGATACCTCGTGACGCTCGTCCATACTCCAGCCTCGTCCAGGGCGGGGGATTCCCGCATGTTCACGTTCCATGTTCACGCCTGCGTGAGGCCTTGCCAGCGATCCATCGGCCGATCACCAGCGACGGTTGACCACCCTCCGAAGGATCTCCCGAAAAGGTGTGAAACGACGAGTGGCGCGGGGCGCTACTCGTGGTGCTCGGTTTTGCTCGGAGCGGGTGCCTTGATCGAACCAGACTGTAGTTTCACGGTGATAACCGCTGTGCACCAAACGTATCGGCAGACACCGACTGAAACTTCTTGCGACTTCCGCAAGCTCTTCGCAAACACAGCGTGTGTTGCATGACACGCTGCCGTAGGGTGCGCACCGTGAGAGCTATCCGCCGTTTTACGGTCCGCATTGTTTTACCCGAGCCGATCGAGGCCCTTGCCGAGCTTGCGAGCAACCTTCGCTGGTCCTGGCATCCACCCACGCTCGAGCTGTTCGCCTCGCTCTCCCCGGAGCGCTGGGAGGCCGCCCGACGCGACCCGATCGCACTCCTCGGCGCCTTCTCTCCGGAGGAACTCGAGGCCTTTGCCGCCGATGCGCAGTTTGTCGCCCGGGTTGAGGCCGCCGCCGCGGATCTGCAGGCCTATCTGAGCGAGCCGCGCTGGTATCAGTCGCTGGCCTCCCCGGAAGTGGTGATGCCGGAGGCGATCGCCTACTTCTCCCCGGAGTTCGGGATCACCGCCGTGCTGCCGCAGTACTCCGGCGGCCTCGGAATCCTGGCCGGAGACCACCTGAAGTCGGCAAGCGACCTCGGTGTGCCGATCATCGGCGTCGGCCTGCTCTACCAGTACGGCTACTTCAAGCAGTCGCTGACGCGGGACGGCTGGCAGCACGAGGACTATCCGGTGCTGGATCCGAACGAGCTGCCGATCTCGTTGCTGCGGGAGGACGACGGCACCCCGGCCATCGTCACCGTGGACCTGCCCGGCGGTCGGCCGCTGACCGCGCATGTCTGGAAGGCGCAGGTCGGCCGGGTGCCGCTGCTGATGCTCGACTCCACCTACGAAGGCAACGACGAGGTCACCCGGGCCGTCACCGACCGACTGTACGGCGGGACGTCGGAGCACCGGCTCCATCAGGAGATGCTGCTTGGGATCGGTGGAGTCCGCGCACTGAGGCTGTGGCAGCGGCTGACCAACGGTCCGCGCCCGGAGGTTTACCACACCAACGAAGGGCACGCCGGGTTCCTCAGCTTGGAACGGATCCGGGAGCTGATCGGCGCCGGGCTGAGCTTCGACGAGGCTCTGGAGACTGTCCGGTCTGCCACGGTTTTCACCACCCACACTCCAGTTCCGGCTGGTATCGACCGGTTTGAGCGGGATCTCATTATTTCTCACTTCGGTGGGGACAGCGCGCTCGTCGGTCTGCCGGTGGAACGCGTGCTGGCGCTCGGCGCGGAGACCTACCCCGGTGGTGATCCCACCGTCTTCAACATGGCGATCATGGGACTGCGGCTGGCGCAGCGCGCGAACGGCGTCTCCCAGTTGCACGGCGAGGTCAGCCGAGGGATGTTCGAAGGGCTCTGGCCGGGATTCGACGCGCCCGAGATCCCGATCACCTCGATCACCAACGGGGTACACGCACCGACCTGGGTCGACCACCGGATGATCGACCTGGCCGAGAAGCACATCGGGCCGCAGATCACCCAGGAGGCCAAAGCCTGGGAGGAGATCGACAAGGTCCCGGCCGATGAACTGTGGGCAGTGCGCCGGCAGCTGCGCTCGGATCTGGTGGACGACGCCCGTCGGCGGGTGCGCAGTTCCTGGATCAAGCGCGGTGCCAGCCAGGCCGAGCTGGGCTGGGTGGACGACATCCTGGACCCGGACGTGCTGACGATCGGTTTCGCCCGGCGGGTGCCGACGTACAAGCGGCTCACCCTGATGCTGCGTGACCCGGACCGGCTCAAGGCCCTGCTGCTGCACCCCACCCGGCCGATCCAGCTGGTGATCGCCGGCAAGTCGCATCCGGCGGACGAGACCGGCAAGCGGTTGATCCAGCAGATGGTGCGATTCGCCGACGACCCGGCGGTGCGGGCGCGGATCGTCTTCCTGCCCAATTACGACATCGCGATGGCACAGACCCTGTACCCCGGGTGCGACGTCTGGCTCAACAACCCGCTGCGCCCGTTCGAGGCCTGCGGCACCTCCGGGATGAAGTCGGCGCTGAACGGCGGGCTGAACCTCTCGATCCTGGACGGCTGGTGGGACGAGTGGTACGACGGGGAGAACGGCTGGGCGATCCCGACCGCCGACGGCGTCGAGAACCCCGATCGCCGCGACGACATGGAGGCCTCCGCGCTCTACGAACTGCTGGAGAACGAGGTGGCGCCGCGGTTCTACGACCGGGACGGCGACGGGCTGCCGCAGCGCTGGCTGGAGATGGTGCGGCACACCTTCTCCTCGCTCGGGCCCAAGGTGCTGGCCTCGCGAATGGTCGCGGACTACGTCCGCCAGCTCTACGCGCCGGCCGCCGGATCCGGCCGCATCACCACGCCTGAGATCGCCCACGGGCTGGCGGAATTCAAGTCCCGGGTGCGCTCGTCGTGGCCGGGCGTGCGGGTGGAGCACGTGGACTCCTCCGGGGTCAGCGATTCACCGCAGGTCGGGGACGAGCTCCAGGTGCGTGCGGTGGTCTCGCTGGGCGGGCTGGCCCCGACCGACGTCCAGGTGCAGGTCGTGCACGGGCGCGTCTCGCCGTCGGACACGATCACCGATTCGGTGGTGCAGCCACTGAGATTCGTGTCGGCCGCCGGAGCTGCCGATGGTCATGACGGCCACGGGGAAGCCCGCTACGTCTTCGAGGGCGCGCTCAAACTCCGGCGGACTGGTCCATTCGGCTACACCGTCCGGGTCCTGCCGAGTCATGATGGGCTGGTGGCACCGGCCGAGCTAGGCCTGGTCACCAACGCTTGACGAGCTGATCCGACCCGGCTGGGTTGATCCGTCCCGGCGGGGCTGATCCAGCCCGGCCGGGACGGACCCGCTCGGCTGGGCTGATCCGGCCCGGCGAGGGCTGGATCAGCTCGCGCGGGTGGACCGCAAGAGACAGAAGGAGCGTGGGTCGTGGAGCTGCCGGGGCGACTGCTGGGCCGGAGCCGGTTACTGCTGGCGGGAGGTGCCGTTCTCGCGGTGGCTGTCGCACTGGCCGTGCTGATCCCGGTGCTCGGCGATGACTCGGGCGAGCCCGGCGCCGCGGCCTCCACCCCCACGCCTGGCGCCGGGGCACTCACCTCACTCGCCGTCCTGGCCCACCAAGGGGGAGCGGAGACCTACCCGCTGGAGACGCTTCCCGCGTTCGAGGCAGCCGCCAAGGCCGGGGCCACGGTCGAGGCCGACGTGCATTGGACGTCGGACGACGTGGCGATCATGGTGCACGACGACCGGACAACCGTGGCGAGCGAAGCCGGCCCGGAGCATCCCATGGTCTGCCAGGGGGGCCCGTACACGGTGTCCAAGACGCGGTGGGACGTGCTGCGAACCCGTTGCCGGACCGTGGCCTCGGCGTCCAAGGATGGCCGCAGCTACCCCATCCCCACCTACGACGCGACGATGAAGGCGATCGCTGCGGTTCGCGACGCCGAGATCGTCGTCGAGATGAAGCCGGAACGCCCGACGGCCGCACAGATCCGCGAATACCTGGCCACGATCACCAAGTACGACATGGCCGAGCGGACGATCAGCTCCTCGTTCTTCCCGGACGCGCTGACCCAGATCCAGGCGCAGGCCAAGCAGGACAACCTCCCGTTGCGCTACCTGCTGATGTTGCGGCCCAACCCGGATCAGGCGCTGCCGACACCCGAGGAGTTGAGCGGCCGTAACCTGTGGGGTGTTGCACTGCGCTCGGATATCGCCACCCGCAGTAACGTCGCCGGCCTGCGCGCCAAGAAGCTCGCCGTGGTGGTGTGGACGGTCAATGCCGTTGACCAGTGGAATGCCGCCAAGCAGGCTCAAGCCGATCTCGTGCTCACCGACAAACCGAACGCCTATCTTGATTGGCTGCCCTGATTCACGCTCCGGCTCGGCTGAACGGGCTCTATCGCCGCTCGCCGAGTCGTTCCCCCGGGAGACGCTGGGATCGTAAAGCTTCGGCCACCCAGGCGTTTTCGGCCGGTTGAGCTTGCGGCGAGGGAACCGCCTGAAGCTGAGGCCCGCTGCGTTCCTCGCGAAACCGGGGAACGCTGTATTCCTCGCGAAGCTGCGGCGCGGTGTTGTAGTCCTCGCGCAGCTGGGACACGCTGTATTCTTCGCGAAGCTGCGGCATGGTGTTGGTTTCCCCGCGCAGCTGGGAGACGCTGTATTCCTCGCGTGCCGGCGGCAGGGTGTTGCTTTCCGCGCGCAGCTGTGGCACAGCGTCGTATTCCTCGCGGAACTGCGGCATGATATTTGTTTCGCCGCGAATCTGCGGTATGGAGTTGTATTCCTCCCGCCGTCCGTAGTTGTCCGCGTCGGAATACCCGCCGGGGAGAGCGGCGTCGAGCGGACTTTCGATCCGGATGCCGAGATAGCCGTACAGGCCGGTGAGCAATCGCTGGACGTCGGCCCGGGGGCGCACGACCAGTCGGACGAACTGGCTGGTGATGCCGAGTTTGTTGCCGCACTCGCGGACCAGCACTCCGTGCTGGGAGAGCAGGTAATCGCGCAGCAGGCCGCCGTCCGCGCCGGGAGGCAGTTTCACCAGGATGAAGTTTCCCTGCGAGGGGTACACGATCATCCCAGGAACCTGGTGCAGTTCGGCCGTCATCTCGTACCTGTCCCGGGCCAGCAGCTGGAGGCTGATCCGGTAGCTGTCGAGGTGGTCGCGGAGCATGAAAACGACGGCTTCGGCGAGCGAATTCAGGTTCCACTTCGGCAGGAACCGGCGGAGATCGTGGACCAGGGCCGGGTTTCCGATGACGTAGCCGAACCTGATCCCGTGCAGGCCGAAATTCTTACCGAGGCTCTTGAGCACGAGAACGTTTGAGCGCAGCATCGCATCCGGACCGACGGACGCCACGCTTTCGTCGTCGACGAAATCAATGAACGACTCATCGATGATGACCAGGTCGAGGTCGCTCAGGGAATCCATCAACCGGATCACCTCGCGATGCGGTAGCGAGCCGCCGTCCGGGTTGTTCGGGTTGCAGATCACCGCTACCCGGGTGCCGCGGGAGCGGATGAACCGGATGTACTCATCGACATCCAGAGCGAAACCGGTTTCCTCGTGCAGCCTGAACATGTCCACCCGCTTGCCGGTCTCCAGCGGCTGGTCTGTCCAGCGGCCGAAGGTCGGCACCGGAATGGCAACACTTTCCTTGATCATCAAATGGTCGATCCAGGTGATCAACTCGGTGGAGCCGTTCGCCATCACGATGGTTTGTGGCGGCAATCCAAGCACGCTTGCGAGTTGGCCGGCGATGGTGTTGGCGTCACTCGGGTAGTACTTGAGGATGGATTCGAGCCTGCCGGAGAGCTGGCTGAACATGTCCGGCGTGGGGAAGTACGGATTGCAGGGAATGCAGAAGTCGGCAACGTCTGCGGCGCCGTCCATGCTGCGGGTGAGAGTGGCGAAGGACGGGCTGTGATTTCCTTGCCGAAACATGCCCAGATCCATTGAATGCTTCAACTACATTTCTCCATTCAATCGCGAGCCCCCGGTCACCCAAATTTCAGACGTCTGCGGTTTCCGGTCCCCAACCGCCGCGATTTCACTCGTCACCCAGGTGCTCTTTCCTCCAAGCTTCAACGGTTCGTGCCTCTCTCGTGCTCACTGCACTCGGTCGCCGCCAACTGCCCGTCGACAGCTTCCGCCCTCTGTACGTGTCAAGTGGCCAAGCGGATCAATGGGGCAGACGTGAATTTCCGTGCCACTGGTATCGCCGGGCGCGCGGAGGCCGGAGATACTCTCTTACCTCTCGTACCTCTCATCTCGCCGTCCGCCCCGGATGACCGAGCCGCTGGTGGACGACGAAGGAGCGCGAGTGCCGAAGGAACCTGGACCGCTGGAGACACTGCTGGGTCAGGGGTCCGACCCGGCGGGCGGTTACTCCGGGGGGACCGAGCAGGCGCCCAGGAGGCCGATCCCTCCTGGAGGTCGCCGGCCCTGGTTACTGAACGTGGTGGTGGTCGTGGTCGCCGCGATCTTGGCGGCCGTCGTCCTTTCCCAACTGGGTCAGGCCGCCGACCGGACGCTGACGGTGGGCCCTACGGAGGCCATCGGTGTAAGGCCCCTCGACGTGGTGCCGACCGACGTGGCGGCCACCGCCGTGGCGGCCACCCCGGCGCCGAGCCCGACCGAGCAGCAGTTGCCGTCCAGAGCCACCCTCGTGATCGACAAGACACTGATTGCCGCGGGTCCCAGGCCAGCACTGCCGTGGCCGACCTCCGGACAGGCCAAAGTGGAGATCGCCGGTATCGGCGTCCTCGGGAGCTCCGGTCCCGACCAGCCGGTCCCGATCGCCAGCATCACCAAGGTGATGACCGCGTACACGATCCTTCGTGATCATCCGCTGTCCCCGGGCGAGTCCGGGCCTACCATCACCGTGACCGACGCCGAGGAGGCCGCCTACGCGGAGGAGAAGGCGCGCGGTGAGTCGGTGGTCGTGGTCGCAGCCGGGCAGGAACTCACCCAACGAGAGGCGCTGAAGGGTCTGCTGATCGCGTCCGGTGGCAATCTGGCCCGAATCCTGGCCCGTTGGGACGCCGGCAGCGAATCCGCTTTCGTCGAGCGGATGAACAGCAACGCCCAGCGCCTGGGGATGTCCTCCACCTACTACGCCGATGCCGCCGGGCTCGACGCCGGTTCCGTGAGCACGGCTTCGGATCTGCTCAAACTCGCGCCGGTGGCGATGGCTGAACCCACGCTCGCCGAACTCGTCGGTACCGCCAGCGACTCCATCCCGCTGAACGAGCAGATCAAGAACCCGAACTCGCTGCTCGGCCTGCACGGGGTGATCGGGATCAAGACCGGCACCACCTCAGCGGCGGGCGGCTGTCTGCTCTTCGCCGCGCAGCGCGAGGTCGACGGTCGAACCCACACGATTTACGGTGCCGTTCTGGGCATCGCCGGAACCCGCAGCACCATCCACAGCAATGCCCGCGACGCCGGTGATGCCCTCGTCGTCGGTGCCGGTGACCAGCTGCACGAGATCGCCCTGCTCCGCGCCGGCCAGCCGGTGGCCACCCTGGTCGATCGCCAGGGTGCGCCGGTGACGCTCACGGTGGCGAAGAGCGTGGTCGTCACCGGCTGGTCCGGGCAGACGTTCCGGTTCACCCTGCCGACGTCGCTGTCACCGGGCCGAGCGCCGACCAAGCTCACCGTGCACACCCCGACGAAGACCTTCACGGTGCGATTGGTGAAGCAGTAGCAGTCCTGCGTTCAGCCCGGCCGACGGCGTCAGCCGAAGATCGAGGCCACCCACTCCGGGTGGTCGATGAACGGATTGCGGTTGCGCTGGAAGCTGTCGTAAATGACCTGGTTGCGGCGCTTCTCGAAGGCGTCCGGGGGATCCTGGGTGTTCCATTGCCGCAGCACCGAGAGTCGACCGATGCGTGGGGCGGTGCCGTTGCTGACGGAGTCGTTGACCTCGAGGTCGGGCCAGCCGTCGCTTCCTTCGTACCGGATCGCCATGTAGAAGATCATCCGTGCGACGTCGCCCTTGACGGCATTGCGCGGCTCCCACGAGTTCGCGTCGGTGTAGTTGCCTGGCGCCTCGCTCGAGGCACTGCCGCCGGCGTCGAAGTCTTTGTTGCCGCGGTCGGAGTTGACCGTGACGTCCTCCGGTCGTAGATGGTGGACGTCGGTGCCCGGGCCGGTGGCGGTACCGAAGTCGCCGTGGGACTGGGGCCAGACGTGCTCGCGGTTCCAGTCGTCGGCGGCACCGCCGTTCGCCGTCTTGGACCGGGAGGTCCCGCTGTAGAGCAGGATCACGTTGGCTGAGTTGTTCGGGTCCTGGTCGGTCACCTTCAGGGCATCCCAGACCTGGGCGTAGGTCAATGTGGTCACCCCGGTCGAGGTGATCTGGTGCAGCGCCGTCCGCAAGCTGTTGCCGGTCTTGCCGAGCGCGCTGCGGTAGTAGGTGTCGGTAGGCCCGCCGGTCGAGGTCGGGCTGGGAGTGGGCGTCGCGCTCGGTGTAGGCGTGGTGGTCGAGCCGGCGGGCGCGAACGCCGTCGCCGACTTCAGGCCCGGATGCGCGAAGTAGGCGGTCAGCAGGCCGGTCACGTCGATTCGGGTGCCGAGCAGCGCGGGATTGGATTGCAGCCCGTAGGTGGCGCGGAAGGCGGTCGGGATCTGGACGTACAGCATCGAGCCGGTACTGGTCGCGCTCGCGCTGTCCGCCAGAGCCAGCGCGGTATCCGCGGTGAATCCCGACGTGATCACTGTCGTGGTTGCCGTCGGCTGACCGACGACGTAACCGCGAACGGTGGCGCTCGTCTCCTGCTGGGCGATCGCCTGTGCCACCGTGAGTGGGGTGGCGGCGGCGGCCGGCACCGCCGGAGCCTGGAGAACCAGCACCCCGAGCAGGGCTGGGACGAGAAAAGCGATCGCTCGACGCGATGCTTGGGAAACGTGCATGGGCGCGCTCCGATGCTGACCTGCTGCCGGGCCACTCATGGATCTTGCTGGTGGCGTGGCCAGACAATACGGTCGCGCGGTTACAAACAGGGGTTTTAGCGCAGAACACTTGTCGACGGAACTGATTCCGTGACTCGGTCCTCTGCGTCTGTGCACGGAGAGTAGCATCGAGTTCGCTATCTGTGCTGAAACGCCCGAGCCGGTCCTGCTCGCCTTCCCAGCCTCAGCTGTCGTGGGCGATGGCAGTCGAGTGTCGCTGCAGGTACTTCAGCGGCCCGGTCTTCGGCTCGAAACGACCGGCGATCAACATCAGCGAAACCCAGCGAGGATGGCGAACAATGCCGATGCCCGGCCCTCCGACAGAGTGCGAACTCGACCGCCGACGTCACCTTGGGCCGCATCGAACGGGCCGACGTGAACAGTGAACATCCTGAGCGCGGACAATGCGTGGACCAGACTCATCCGTCGTGGGCTCTAGCTTCGGGAGTGACGGGTGGGCAAGGGGTTTCTCGACGGGCCAGCAGAGGCGCCGCTCCTGGCCGACCAGCTCTTGCACGCCACGACCCAACGCCAAAGCTGGCGCGCAGCATGCGAACACGGCTGCGACGGCAACGGCCATCCGCCGTCTTGACCTCGACTCTTCGTCCAGCCGAACCTGTTCTCGCCGGCGACGTCGCGGGTCTGGAAGGTGCAGGCCCGTCCGCGACTGCGCATGCTGCGATCGACACCGATGAAACAGCCTCTTTCCAACTGGCGGGTAACAGCCCTACAGTCACCGCAGCGCACGCATTCACCCCATGCCGTCAAGGCAGCGAGGCGCCACCCCACTTTTCGCGCGCCCCCGAATAATGAGGTTTTGTCATGCGCAAATTTCTGGCCGGCATCGTCGCCATGGTTCTGGCCGTGTTCGGCCTGTCGACGGCGTTCACCACCCC
>JANNPJ010000439.1:0-7030 GCA_031400005.1 Kineosporiaceae bacterium
GAGATTCGCGACCACGAGACCGCGCAGATCGCGGTCGAGGCCGCCCTCACCGGCCACCTCGTGCTCAGCACCCTGCACACGAACGACGCGCCCTCGGCCGTCACCCGGCTGACCGAGATGGGGATCGAGCCGTTCCTGGTCGGATCCGCGCTGGACGCCGTGCTGGCGCAGCGGCTGGCCCGGCGGCTCTGTGCGCGCTGCAAGGAGTCGTACACCCCGGATCCCGGGGACCTGAAGCTGGCCAAGTTTCCCTGGCAGCCGGGGGAGGAGTTGCCGGTCCTGTTCCGGGCCAAGGGCTGTTCCAGCTGTGCCAAGACCGGGTACAAGGGGCGGCTCGCGCTGCATGAGGTGATGACGGTGAGCGAGGAGATCGAGCGGATGGCGGTGTCGCGGTCGTCGTCCACCGAGATCGGCCGGGTGGCCCGCGAGCAGGGGATGCTGGGGCTGCGCGAGGATGGGATGAACAAGGTGCGCCAGGGCGCCACCTCAATCGAGGAGATCATGCGCGTCGTGGCTTGAGTGGAAGTCATGAATGGGTGGCTTTGGGTGGGATGGGTAGATGGGGACCAGCGTGATCCCTTTCGGGCCCTAGGACTCTGACCCTGCCGAGCGTCAGCTTGCAGAGTGGGCTGCGTCAGCATTTACATGCGCGCACGCCGCGAGAGGCACCATCGTGTCCCAAGACGTCATTACCCAGCCGGCCAGCACCGCCGGCGATCAACCGCCACCCGCACCGACGACCGGCGGAAAGCTGCAACCGGCGTCCCTCGTCCGGCTGGCCATCCCGGTCGCGGTCGGGCTAGCGATCTGGTTCATCCCGGCCCCGGAAGGAGTCGCGGCGGACGCCTGGCATCTGCTGGCGATCTTCGTCGCGACGATCGTCGGGATCATCGCCAAGCCGCTGCCAATGGGCGCGGTCACCATCGTCGGAATCGTCGCCACCATCCTCACCGGCATCCTGGAGCCCGCCGACGCGCTGTCCGGGTTCTCCAACCCGACGATCTGGCTGATCGTGATGGCCTTCTTCATCTCCCGGGGGGTGATCAAAACCGGCCTGGGATCCCGGGTTGCGCTGTTCTTCGTGTCCCGCCTCGGCAGTCGGGTGATCGGGGTGTCGTACGCGCTGGCCCTCACCGACCTGATCCTGGCCCCGGCGACGCCCTCGAACACGGCCCGGGCGGGCGGCATCATCATGCCGATCGTGCGGTCGATCTCGACGACCTACGGCAGCGAACCGAACGGCCCCACGTCGCGCAAGGTCGGCGCCTACCTGATGCTGACCGCCTTCCAGGTCAACGCCATCACTTCGGCGATGTTCGTCACCGCGATGGCCGCCAACCCGCTCGCCGTTGAACTGGCCGGTGCCCAAGGGGTTTCGATCAGCTGGGGCAAGTGGGCGCTAGCCGCGATCGTCCCGGGACTGGTCGCACTCGCGGTCATCCCCGCGGTGATCTACACAATTTTCCCGCCCGAGGTCAAGGACACCCCGGAGGCGGCCGCAGCCGCCAAGGCTTCACTGGCCGAGCTCGGCCCGAGGTCCGCCGGTGAAAAGGTGATGACCGCGACCATTGTTCTGCTCCTGGGGCTGTGGACGCTCGGCGACGCCTTCCTCGGGCTCAGCGCCACCACGGTGGCCATCGTCGGGCTCATCGTCCTGCTCGTCGCGGGCGTATTGACCTGGGACGACGTCAAGACCGAGACGCAGGCCTGGGACACCCTGATCTGGTTCGCGGCGCTGGTCATGATGGCCACCTACCTCAACAAGCTCGGCCTCATCCCCTGGGTGAGCGAGGAAATGTCCGGTGCGGTCAGCGGTATGGGCTGGATGACGGCGTTCATTCTTCTCACCCTCGTCTACTTCTTCAGCCACTATCTGTTCGCCTCGAATACCGCTCACGTGTCAGCGATGTACGCGGCCTTCCTCGCCACGGCCATCGTCGCCGGAGCGCCACCGCTGTTCGCGGCCCTCGTCCTGGGCTTCATTTCCTCGCTTTTCGCGTCCTTGACGCACTACAGCTCGGGCCCCGCGCCGGTGATCTTCGGAACCGGCTACGTGGAGCTGGGCGCCTGGTGGCGCTATGGCCTCGTGGTCAGCCTGCTGAACATCGCGATCTGGATGGGCGTCGGCGGCGTCTGGATGAAGGCCATCGGGCTCTGGTGAGCGAACCCTGGCCACTCGAACGGCTTGATACCTCTAACCGTTCGACACCTCGTACCACTTGATACCTCGAAACGTGGCAATTCCCACGTAAGGAGAACGACATGAGTATCACCGAGATCGCTCGCACGTCCGAAACCCCGCAGTACCGGACCGAACACGACACCATGGGCGACGTTCTGGTGCCGGCCCTGGCCAAGTACGGCGCGCAGACCCAGCGGGCCGTCGAGAATTTCGCGATCTCCGGCCTGGTCCTCTCCCGTCACCACATCGCGGCGCTGGCGCAGATCAAGCGGGCAGCCGCGATCGCCAACGGTGAACTCGGATTGTTCGATTCCACGGTCACCGCGGCGATCGTCTCGGCGGCTGATGAAGTGATTTCCGGCCTGTGGGACGGCGAATTCCCGATCGACGTCTTCCAGACCGGCTCCGGAACGTCGTCCAACATGAACGCCAATGAGGTCATCGCGCTGCTCGCCTCGGAGCGGCTCGGTTCGCCGGTGCACCCCAACGACCAGGTCAACGCCTCGCAGTCGTCCAACGACGCCTTTCCGGCGTCCATCCACATCGCGGTGACCGAGGCGATCGTCACCGTCCTGATCCCGGCGCTGGCGCACCTCGCAGAGGCACTGGAAGCCAAGGCGAGCGACTTCGCGGACGTCGTCAAGTCCGGTCGGACCCACCTGATGGATGCGACGCCGGTGACGCTCGGGCAGGAATTCGGTGGCTATGCCGCGCAGATCCGGCTCGGCATCGAGCGGCTCCAGGCGGCGCTGCCCCGGCTCGCGGAGCTACCGCTGGGCGGGACGGCCGTCGGCACCGGCATCAACACTCCAGCCGGCTTCCCGCAGCGGGTGATCGCTCTGATCGCCGAGCAGACGAAGTTGCCGTTCACTGAGGCGCGCAACCATTTCGAGGCGCAAGCGGCTCAGGATTCGCTGGTGGAGACCTCCGGGGCGCTGCGGACCGTCGCGGTGTCGCTGATCAAGATCTGCAACGACCTGCGCTGGATGGGCTCGGGCCCGCGAGCGGGACTGGGCGAGATCGCCCTGCCCGACCTGCAGCCCGGGTCGTCCATCATGCCGGGCAAGGTGAACCCGGTGATCCCCGAGGTGGTGGCCATGGTCGGGGCTCAGGTGATCGGCAACGACACGGTGATGACCTTCGCGGGTGCCTCCGGCACCTTCGAGCTGAACGTGATGCTGCCGGTGATGGCCCGCAACCTGCTGGAATCCATCGGCCTGCTGGCCAACGGTTCCGGGCACCTGGCGGACAAGTGCGTCAGCGGGATCGTGGCCAACCGGGAGCGCTGCCTGCAACTGGCCGAGTCCTCGCCGTCCATCGTGACGCCGCTCAACCGGGTGATCGGTTACGAAGCCTCCGCCAAGATCGTCAAGCATGCGGTCGCGGAAGGGCTCACCATCCGCGAGTCGGTGGTGTCGCTCGGCTATGTCGAGCGCGGCGAGATCACCGACGTCCAGTTGGACAAGGCTCTCGATGTGCACGCCATGACCGTTGCCCCGAAGTCTTCCTGATGCAAACCCTGCGCACGGATGTCGCGATCATCGGCGGTGGCGGCGCCGGCTTGCGCGCCGCGATCGCCGTCGCCGAGAAACACCCGCAGCTGAAGGTCACGATCATCTCCAAGGTGTACCCGATGCGCTCGCACACCGTCGCTGCCGAAGGCGGTGCGGCGGGGGTGGTCGGCGAGGGTGACTCGCTGGAAAAGCATTTCAATGACACGGTTTCCGGCGGCGATTGGCTGTGCGATCAGGACGCCGTCCAATATTTTGTCGAGCACGCCACCGAAGAGATGTATCAGCTGGAGCGCTGGGGCTGCCCGTGGAGTCGGCGTCCGAGCGGCGAGATCAACGTCCGGCGCTTCGGTGGAATGAGCGAACCGAGGACCTGGTTCGCTGCCGACAAGACCGGCTTTCACATGCTGCACACGCTGTTTCAGACCTCGCTCAAGCACGATTCGATTGCTCGGCTGGACGAGCATTTCGCTCTCGATCTGGTGATGGACGACGGTCGCGTCACGGGTGTGATCACCTACGACCAGCGCAATGGATACCCCGTGCTGATCGAGGCCTCCGCGGTGATCATGGCCACTGGCGGAGCGGGCCGGGTGTACGCGCAGAACACCAACGGGGGGATCGTCACCGGGGACGGGATGGCGATGGCCTTCCGGGCCGGAGCGCCGCTGCGGGACATGGAGTTCGTCCAGTACCACCCGACGGGCCTGCCCGGGTCGGGCATCCTGATCACCGAGGGCTGCCGGGGTGAGGGTGGCATCCTGCTCAACAAGGACGGCTACCGCTACCTGCAGGACTACGGGCTGGGACCGGAAACCCCGCTCGGGCAACCGGAAAACAAGCACATGGAACTCGGTCCACGGGATCGGCTCTCGCAGGCCTTCTGGCATGAGCAGCAGGCCGGCCGGACGATCGAGACGCCGCAGGGTGACGCGGTGCATCTGGATCTTCGGCACCTGGGCTCGGCCTACCTGCGCGAGCGGCTCCCGCTGATCTGTGAACTCGCCCAGCAGTACATGGGCATCGATCCGGCCAAGGACCCGATCCCGGTGCGACCAACCGCGCATTACACGATGGGCGGGATCGAAACCGATCTCACCACTGCCGCTCCGCTGCCCGGCCTGTTCGCGGTTGGTGAGTGCGCGTCTTCGGGGCTGCACGGTGCCAATCGGCTGGGATCGAACTCGCTCGCCGAACTCGTCGTGCTGGGCAAGGTGGCCGGAGAACAGGCCGCCGCGCTGGTGTTGGCCGACCCGGTCGGCTCGTCTGCGGCGGCCCGCCGTGGGGCGGAGGATCGCGCGGCCGGCTACCTCGCGATGATGGGCCGAGGCACCGAGTCGCCGTCCCAGATCCGGCGTGAACTGGGCGAGGCGATGGAGGCCGGAGCGGGGATCTTCCGCACCCACGAGGGGATGGCCGCCGCGGCGGCCACCATTGCTGGGCTCAAGGAGCGATACACCCAGGTCCAGGTCGTCGACACCTGCCCGGTCTACAACACCGACTGGTCGACGACGGTCGAGCTCGGAGCAATGCTGGAGGTTGCCGAAGCGATGGTGACTTCAGCCCTCGGCCGTGACGAATCGCGCGGTTCGCATCAGCGTCTCGACGGGTTCTCAACGCGCGACGATGAGCGCTACCTCAGCCACACTCAGGCGCATTTCCAGCCGGAGGCCGCGCCGAAACTGACCTACCAGCCGGTGACGATCACCACCTCGCCGCCGGCCCAACGTGCGTATGGCGCAGCCGGTCTGGCTGCACATTCTGGAGAGAAGTGATGACAGCGACGCTTGGCACGATCACGCTGCAGGTGCAGCGCTACCGCCCGGACCGGGACGACGTGCCGTACCTGCAGGACTACGACGTCCCGTGGAGTCAGGACACCTCGGTGCTTGATGCGCTGAACTGGATCAAGGACACGCTTGATCCGTCGCTGACCTTCCGCTGGTCCTGCCGGATGGCGATCTGCGGCAGTTGCGGCTTCATGCTCAACGGCGATCCGAAGCTTGGGTGCGAGCAGTTCATCCGGGACTATGCGCCGGGGCCGCTGCGGGTCGAGCCGCTGGAGAACCTGGCTGTCGAGCGAGACCTCGTCGTCGACCTCGAACCGTTCATGGCCAGCCTCAAAGCGGTCAAACCGTACGTCATCCCGGATAAGGTGAATCTGCTGAACGGGCCGGGGAATCTGCAGACCCCGGAGCAGATGCTCGCTTATTCGGACTATTCCATGTGTATCAACTGCATGCTCTGCTACTCGGCGTGCCCGCAGGTCGGGCTGGCGGTCGACTTTCTCGGCCCGGCCGCGATCACCGCCGCGGTCCGGTACAACCACGACAGTCGCGATCACGGCGAGCAGGCTCGGCTGCCCATTCTTGACACCGAAGACGGGCTCTGGTCCTGCACTTTCGTGGGGGAGTGCTCGGCGGTATGCCCGAAGGGTGTCGACCCGGCGGCGGCCATCCAGCAGGCGAAAGCCGGCGCGGCACTGGCCTGGACCGCGGAGTTCGCGCTTCCGCATCACGGGAGCGAGCAGTGACCGGCCCCGAGGCGCCGGTCAGTCACCGTCGTCCGTATCGGCGCGAGATCAAGCGGACCTGGTTCCTGGCCCGCCCGGCCTACCGGGCCTACGCCCTGCGCGAGGTCTCCAGCGTCGTTGTCGGTTTCTTCGTGTTCGACCTGGTCGTCGGACTGGTCTGTCTGCACCGCGGCCTCGAAAGCTGGCGCTGGTGGGTTGATTTCCAGACCAACCCGGTCAATCTATTGCTCACCGCACTGACGGTGGTGATGTCCCTCGTCCATTCGACGACGTGGTTCAAGGCGACCCCGAAGATCATCAAAATCCGCCGTGGCGTGCACTACGTGGCGGACGGCTGGGTGGTCGGGCAGCACTATCTGCTGTTGATCCTGTTCGGGATCATTGTCTACTTATGGCTGGGAGGCCTGTAATGCGGCAGTGGGAGGGGCGGACGAACGAACCGCTGATGTGGACCTTGTTCGGTGCGGGCGGGATGCTCGCCGTGTTCACGATGCCCGTGCTGGTCATCGTTTTCGGTCTGCTGGTGCCGTTCGGCGGTTTCGGTGGGGCGGAGGGCACGTACGAACGCATGCACGGCCTGCTCACCAACCCGATCGTCGCGCTGGTGGTGTTCCTGGCGCTGGGCCTGGTGCTCTGACACTGCTGTCACCGCGGGTTCCACGCCCTGCATGACCTCAAGCTGCACCCGCCGGAGATCGTCCGTTCGATGATTTACGGCGTCGCCCTGCTTACCCCCGCCATCGGATACTCCCTCTCCCTGGCAGCCTGACCCCGGGCGCCAGGTGCGACCTGTGCAGACCGGGC
>JANNPJ010000140.1:0-60406 GCA_031400005.1 Kineosporiaceae bacterium
CAGCGGGTTCGCGCAGAACGGGCACGGCGGTCGGCCGGCCGAGACGACGGCCAGTGCCCGCTTGGCGAAGGCCCGCGCCGCCGCGCCGGCCAGGTAGACCCGCAGCACCGCGCCGTCGGCGTCGTCGTCGGCGTCCGGCAGGTCCTCTTCGTCCTCGCCGTTGGTGTCCCCGGCCTCGAAGCACTCGATCACCACTCGCTCGAGCTCGCCGTCCCAGGCCAGGCTCATCGTGCCGACCCGGAACTCCTCCTCGATCGGGGTGTCGAGCGGCGCGGTGTCCTCGGCCGAGACCGGAGTCAGAGCCGGCACCGCAGCGGTGCCGGCGGTCCGCCGCAGGACCTCGTCCAGCAGCTCGTCCACCCGCTCGGCCAGCACGGAGACCTGCTGTTTCTCCAGTTGCACGGTGGTCACCCGGGCACCGGAACGGGCTTGAAGGAAGAAGGTCCGGCCGCCCGGTTGCCCGGTTGTACCGGCCACAAACCGCTCGGGAGGGTCGTATTCATACACCTGACGGGGCATGAGCAATGACCCTACGTCGTTCCGGGTCCGGCTGCCGAACCGCCTGCCGAACCACCGACCACGGCGTCCGACGACACGGCCTTGGCCCGGCCCTTGGAACGGCGTTTCTTCGCCGGTGGCGGGACCAGCGAAGCAAGGTCGCTGCCCGAGTCATTGATCCGGACGGCGAACGGTCGCAGCGGGGTGAACCGGACCACTGACACCGAGCAGGGGTCGACGACGAGGCGCTGGAAGGCGTCCAGGTGCATGCCGAGGGCGTCGGCCAGGATCGCCTTGATCACATCTCCGTGCGACAGCGCGATCCAGAGCGCGTCATCACCGTGCTCGGCAGCCACTTTGGCGTCGTACTCGCGGATCGCGCTGACCGCGCGGTGCTGCATGGTCAGCATCGCCTCACCCTCCTCACCGGGAAACACGGCAGCCGACGGATGTGCCTGGACCACCCGCCAGAGTGGTTCCTTGGCCAGGTCCGTCAGCGCCTTGCCGGTCCAGTCCCCGTAACGGCACTCGCCCAGTCGATCATCGGTGAGCAGCGCTGGACGCGCCAGTGCGGCCGTCCCGGTGCCGTCAGCAAGCAGGATCTCGGCTGTCTCCTGGCATCGCTGTAGCGGGCTGGAGACGGCCAACGAGATCGGTAGCACCGCCATCCGCCGAGCCAGATCGACGGCCTGCGCTCGGCCGGTGTCATCGAGGGATACTCCGGGGGTCCAGCCGGCCAGCACGCCACCGGCGTTGGCCGCCGTCCGGCCGTGGCGGACAAGCAGCACGGTAGGCACCTGGGCAGCCTACGTGGCGCTGAGGACGCCGGTCGCCAGCAGCACGATGAGCAGCAGGCCGAGCGCAATCCGGTACGGGTTGAAGACGTTGATCGAGTGACTGCCGACGAGCTTGAGCAGCCAGGCGATCGAGGCGTAGGCGACCGCGAACGAGACCAGGGTGCCGACCAACAGTGGCCCCAGGCCAACCACGCTGGTGTCGATGTCACCGAGCGACTTCACCCCGGCGCCGGTCAGCGCGGGGATCGCCAGGAAGAACGACAGCCGGGTGGCCGCCACCCGGGTGGCACCGACCATCAGCCCGGCGGAGATGGTTGCCCCGGAACGGGACACCCCCGGGACCAGCGCCACGCACTGCATCAACCCGATGATCAGCACTTGGCGGAGCGAAAGTTCGGTCTCCTCGTACTTCTGGATCGGTTTGCGTTCGGCCCACCAGATCACCGCGCTCCACAGGATCAGGGCTGCCGCGACCACCCACAGGCTGCGCAGCGGGCCCTTGATCAGCGGTTCGGCCAGCAGCGCGACGATAACGATCGGGGTCGAGCCGGCGATCACGAACCAGGCGAAGCGGTAGTCCGGGTCCACCCGGTTGTGCCGGCCCTTGCCCCTGCCGAGGCCGCGGAACCAGGCCAGCGCCAGCCGGGTGATGTCGGCGCGAAAGAACAGGAAGGTGGCCACGATCGCGCCGAACTGAATGATCGCGGTGAACCCGGTCACGGCCGGGTCGTCGATCTCCAGGCCGAGAAGCTTCTCGGCAATGGTCAGGTGGCCGGTACTGGAGACCGGCAGGAACTCGGTGAGTCCTTCCACCACACCAAGGACTACCGCGTCGAAATACCCGAGCGAACTCATTCGGCAAGCCCCGCTGCCTCTAAAGCCTCGGCCGTGCGGCGCAGAGTCTCCAGTCGGCCGGCCAAAGTCGGCGCGAACGGGGTGACGCTCAGCGTGGTGACGCCAGCCTCGGCGAACGCGTGCATCCGATCGCGGATCCGCTCCACCGGTCCGATCAGGCTGGTGGCGTCCACGAAGTCGCGCGGGATGGCGTCAGCCGCCTCCTGGTACTTCTTGTTCAGGTACAGCTCCTGGACCTGCGCGGCCTCGGACTCGTAGCCCATCCGGCAGGCCAGGGCGTTGTAGAAGTTCTGCTCCCGGCTACCCATTCCACCGACGTACAGCGCGGCGAAACTGCGGATCGGGGCGGCTGCGGCGTCCAGGTCGTCGTCGATCATTACCGGAGCGGAGGCGACGACGTCGAAGCCCTGCATCGCATCCGGCCCGGTGTGACCGGCCTGCTCCCGGCCCGCCTTGATCGGGTCCAGGGAGAGCGCGGCCTGCTCGGGCGAGAAGAAGATCGCCAGCCAGCCGTCCGCGATCCGGCCGGTCAACTCGAGATTCTTCGGGCCGACGGCAGCCAGGTAGATCGGGATCTGCTCGCGGACCGGATGGACGGTGAGCTTCAGCGCCTTGCCCGGACCAGCCGGCAAGGGCAACGTGAAGTGCTCGCCCGCGTACTGGACCCGGTCACGGCGAAGGGCCATCCGGACGATATCGACGTACTCCTGGGTGCGTCCCAGCGGTTTGGTGTATCGGACGCCGTGCCAGCCCTCGGACACCTGTGGGCCAGAAACCCCCAGGCCGAGCCGAAACCGGCCACCGGACAGGGTGTCCAGGGTGGCGGCCGTCATCGCGGTCATCGCCGGGGTACGGGCCGGGATCTGCATCACCGCGGCCCCCACGTCGATCTGCGAGGTCTGGGCCGCGACCCAGGCCAGCACCGTCGGTGCGTCCGACCCGTAGGCTTCCGCGACCCAGCACACGCTGTAACCGAGCCGATCGGCCTCGCGAGCCAACTCCAGGTTGTCCGCGTCGTTCCCGGCTCCCCAGTATCCAAGATTCACACCCAAGCGCATGAGCGGCGAGCCTAGCGTCGATACACTGAGAATTCGGGAACGGGGTACCCGATCGGGGTGCTCTCCGCCCGGTCCGAGGTGGTATGGGACGTGGGTCCTCGGCTTCTCGAGGTAGCCGGTGCACCCGAAAGGGACATACCCAGTAAGTTCAGCGGTCATGGAGCAGAGGTACGTCGGCCGCGCCGGTCTGCGCGTATCCCGGCTCGGCCTGGGCACCATGACGTGGGGCCGGGATACCGATGAACACGAGGCCGCCGAGCAACTCCGGGACCTGTTGGACGCCGGTGGCACGCTGGTGGACGTCGGTACCTCCTACGGTCAAGGCGCCTGTGAAGAGGTGCTCGGCAAGCTGATGGGCTCGGTCGCCCCGCGTAATGAAATTGTGATCTGCGCGAAGGCCGCGGTACCGCTGTACCGGACCGGACCGGACGTATCCCGGCGCTCGCTGCTGCGCGCCCTGGACGCTTCGCTCACCCGGCTCGGCGTCGATCATGTCGATCTGTGGACGGTTCCCGGCTGGAGTTCCCAGGTGCCGCTGGAGGAAACCCTGTCCGCGCTGGCCGTCGCGGTGGATACCGGCCGGGCCCGCTACACCGGGATCGCGAACGTCGACAGTTGGCAGGCAACCCTGGCCGCGACCGGCTCCGCCGGCAGTGGCACGCCGATCGCTGTCCAGGCGGAGTACTCCCTGGTGCAGCGCACTATCGAGCGGGAACTGATGCCGGCCGCCGAGTACCTCGGGCTCGGGGTGATCGCCTGGTCCCCGCTCGGCCGGGGGGTACTGACCGGCAAGTACCGAACCGGCACCCCGGCCGACTCGCGGGGGGCGTCCCCGCACCTGGCGGCGTTCGTCCAGCCGTACCTGGACCGGGACTCCCGAGGGATTGTGGACGCCGTCCTGACCGCAGCGGACGGGCTCGGCTGTGCCCCGCTGGAGGTCGCGTTGGCCTGGATCAGGGATCGCCCGGGGGTGTCCTCGGTGCTGATCGGAGCCCGGACGGCGGCCCAGCTGCGGGGATCATTGGCCAGCGAGAGCGTCGAACTGCCGATGGAGATTCTCGCCGCCCTGGACGAGGTTTCGCTGGCCGCGACCTGATCCCCGGCATCCCCGACGCCCCGATCAGCTACGGAATGGTCGAGGACGCCGGTTCCTCGTCGTCCTCGTCCTCGTCCTCGTCGTCCTCGTCGTCCTCAAGGTCTTCAAGATCGTCGTCGTCCGAGGCGTCCTCGGCGTCGTCGTACAGAACGAACGGCGTCACCTCGTCGTACGCGTCGTACAGCGCCTCGTCGTAGGACTCGAAGGCGTCGGCGAGAACTTGATAAGCCGAGACCACAGCAGGGTCCGCCTCACCCTTTCGGCCGGCTGCGGCCGAAAGGTGGGCCTCGAGAGCAGCGATGAGTCGGTCTAGCGCAGCTCGTGGCTCCGTCGTCATGGCATGACCGTATCGGTTCGTGATGACATTAGAGACCAGCAGCCAAGCACCGGCGAAGGAAGAGAGCAGCCTTGAGCGATCCCTTGCGCCAACCCACGCACCGAGTCGCCCCGATGTCGGCCGGGATGCGCCCAATATCCGCCACGTACGAGTACCGCATGATCCACCTGCCACGCGGTACCACCAGGTCAGATGCTCGTCGGCTACTCACCGAACACGCTGAGTACGGCCGCTGGGAATTGGACCGGGTGCAGATCTCGTTCGGGGGTGCCCGACGAATCTGGCTGCGCCGCCGGATCATGCGAGTCGAGCGCACGCTCGCGTAGTGGCCCTCAGCTGAGGGCCAGGAAGCGGTCGAAGGTACGGACGCCGAATCGCAGCGACTCCAGCGGGACCCGCTCGTCAATGCCGTGGAACATCCCGGCGAAGTCGAGCCCGGCGGGCAGTTGCAGCGGAGCGAAGCCGTAGCCCTTGATCCCGAGCCGGCTGAACGCCTTGTTGTCGGTGCCGCCGGACAGGCAGTACGGCAGCACCGCTGCGCCCGGATCCTCCTCGAGCAGGGCCGTCTTCATCGCGTGAACCAGATCACCCTCGAACGGCACCTCGAGAGCGACGTCACCGTGCAGCGTCTCGATCGTGACGTCCGGCCCGGCCAGCTCGCTGATCGTGGCCATCAGCTCGGCTTTGCGGCCCGGCAGGTACCGGCAGTCGACCAGCGCACTGGCCTGCCCGGGGATGACGTTGTGCTTGTAGCCGGCGGTCAGCATGGTCGGGTTGGCGGTGTTACGGACGGTGGCCTCGAGCCAGCGGGCCGTGGTGCCGAACAGTTCGTGCAGCGCCTCGACGTCGATCTCCTCACCCACCGCCAGGTCCACGCCGGTCTGATCACGGACCCCGGCGATGAAGGCCCGCACGGTGGTGGGCACCTCGACCGGCCACTGGTGGGCGCCGATCCGCGCCACCGCCGAGGCCAGACGGGTGACGGCGTTCTCCGGGTTGATCTGTGATCCGTGACCGGCCCGACCGGTGGCGGTCAGCTTCAGCCAGGCAATTCCTTTTTCCGCGGTCTGCAGCAGGTAGGTCCGCCGTCCTTGCAGATCAACGGAGAACCCGCCGACCTCACTCACCGCCTCGCTGACCCCGTCGAAGAGCTGCGACTGGTGATCCACTAGCCAGTGCGAGCCCAGTCGGCCGCCGGCTTCCTCGTCCGCCAGGAAAGCGATGACCAGGTCCCGGGGCGGACGGCGGCCTTCGCGCAGCATGGCTCGAACGGTGGCCAGCACGATCGCGTCCATGTCTTTCATGTCGACCGCACCCCGGCCCCAGAGGCAGTCGTCCTTGACCTCGCCGGAGAACGGATCGACCTGCCAGTCGTCGGCCTGAGCCGGGACGACGTCCAGGTGACCATGGACCAGCAGGGCCGGACGGCTGGAATCCACACCGGGAATCCGAGCCACCAGACTGGTCCGCCGGGTGGTGCTCTCGAAAATCTCCGGTTCCAGACCCACCTCCGAGAGCAGCCCGGCGACGTACTCCGCGGCCAGGCGCTCGCCTGGCCCGGTGTCATCACCGAAGTTGCTGGTGTCGATGCGTAGCAGGTCCTGGCAGATGGTGATGACGTCGTCCGCCGCGGTTGGTGCTGACCCGCCGGCGATGACCGGCGCGGATGGCCTTCTCATGGCTGGACCTCCCGAGATCTGTTGGCGACACGGTAGACGCTGTTCCGCCGTCCGGGTGAATCATCGAACCCACCGGACAAAATGGCAGCCCGGTTACGGATAAGAGCGCAGAATTCGAGGAAGCGACTCGGACGCATCACCTAGAGTAGATATATCAAGATCACATTCCGGTCTGTCGGGGCAGGTGTTACTTTGCGTGCACTAAAGGGCCGGTCTTCTTCTTGGTACACCGCCCGCCCCCGTCACTGAGGAGCCAGCGCCTCATGGCCGTCGCCGACCTCGCCGCAGCACCGATTGCCGGAGCGCCCACGTCCACCCGAGGTAAACGAAGCGAATCCCGATGGGATCGGGTTGCCGAGTTCCTGCCCCGGGGAAACCTGTTGGACGACGACGTCTGGCGCAAGCGGCACAACATCTTGCAGTGGTTGCTGCTGCTGCACCTCCCGGCGTTGATCCTCTTCGGGTTTTACCTGAAGCACCCGCCGTTGACGATCTTGATCACCGTCACCCCGATCGCGGTGCTCCGGGTACTCGGCGGGTTGCCCGCTAATCGTCGTCTGGCCTCGTTCTTCACCACGGCGGGCATCGTCTACTGTTCGGCGGCCCTGGTCGCTCTCGCCAATGGCGCGATCGAAGCGCATTTCCATTTCTTTATCATTGTCGGATTCATTGCGCTGTATCAGGATTGGGTGCCTTTCGGGTGGAACATCGCCTTCACCGTCCTCAGCCACGGCATCGGCTCGACCTTCCAGCCGAACCTGATGTTCGATCACATGGGCGGTATGCAGCACCCGTGGACCTGGTCGCTGATTCACGGCGTCTCGGTGCTGGCGGCCTGTGTCGGCGTCGTCCTGTTCTGGCGGACCAACGAGGACGAGCAGCAAAAGGCCCTCGCCCTAACCCAGGAACTCGGCCAAGCGGAGGTCAACCGGCGCCGGTTCACCTCGGACCTGCTGGTCAATCTGGCCCGCCGGAATCAGAGCCTGCTCTATCGCCAGCTCGACATCATCAGCCAGCTGGAGCATGCGGAGCAGGATCCGGACGCGCTGGCCGGGCTGTTCCGGCTGGACCACCTCGCCACCCGGATCCGCCGCAATGCCGAGAACCTTCTCGTGCTCTCCGGTGCCGAGTCGCCCCGGGTCTGGGGCAAGCCGGTACCGCTCAGCGACGTCGTCCGGGCCGCCATCGCTGAGACCGAGGATCTCCAGCGGGTGAACTTCGTCGTGGACGAGCGACTGGCGGTCCTCGGTCACGCCGTCATCGACCTCACCCACTTGCTGGCCGAACTGATCGAAAACGCCGTCCGATCCTCGCCGCCGACCTCGCAGGTGACGATCCGGACCACGCCCGACATCCGCTCCCCCGGCAGCGTGATGATTACGGTGGAGGACTGGGGGATCGGCATGTCGGCCGAGCAACTCGCCGAATCCAACGAGGTGCTGGCCGTCCCCCGTGACGTCGACACCCTGGTCTCCAACCGGCTCGGCCTGCATGTGATCGCCCGACTGGCGAACCGGTACGCGATCCAGGTCGTGCTCACGGCGACCGCGGGATCAGGGGTCACCGCCGTCATTCTGCTACCTCCGTCATTGCTGACGGCGAACGAGCGGCCACAGCCTGCCCCTACATCCGCGCAGGGCCTTGTCTCCGGACCGGGCGGGTCCCCCATCAACGGCCCGAGCAACCCCAGCGCGGGCCCAAACATCAACCCGAACACCAAGTTCAGCGCTGGGCCCAACAGGGGGCCGAACAGCGCGCCGTCCGGGCTGTCGGTGGCTTCCTCGCCGGCGCGGGGGATCAATGTTTCCCGGACCGAAACTACCTGGGACGGCTGGTGGGAGCCGGAAGAGGAAGCCGCAGCGGGCGCCGGTTGGAAATCCGATCAGCTGGCAGTGGAACCCTCGGCCCGCCCGGCCGCCGTCGAGAGCAACCGCGGCAACCAGGATTCTGGCTCGAGCCCGATTGTTCGCGGTGTGACCTTGACGGTGTCCGATACTCATTCCTCACCGCTGACACCCGACGTGCCGCTGCGGCTCGCCCAGCGCATCCCACAGTCACACCTCGCCCCGGAGCTGCAGCGTGGTCAGCAGCGCGTCGACCAGCGCCAAGCCGTCAGGCAGTCGGCAGCGCCCGCCCAGGACGCCGCCCGAGCACGCGAAGCGTTGTCCCGCCTGCAGGCAAGCCGGCAGGCGGCAGTAGCCAAGAACGACGACTCCGAAGCCCCGACGTGACCTCAGGGCCGTACAACAGCTGGCGGGAAGGCGACAGCGTCGTCCCCGTGTATGCCCTGACCCAGGGGCGAACGCGGTCGGTCGGGCGCGAGCTGGACATGGAAACGCTTGTCACCGTGACCGATTACGGACGCCACAATCAGGTCGCGCTGCAGATGGAATCGCTTGCCATCGTGCAGATGACGGGCAAACCCGTCTCCGTGGCTGAGATCGGCGCAGCCCTGCGGGTTCCGATCGGCGTTGCCCGGGTGCTGGTCGGTGACCTCGCGGACGCCGGCTATCTCACCGTCGCCAAACCACTCGGCGTGGACGAGAACGGCCGCCCGAACCGACAGATTCTGGAGAGACTGCTCGATGGACTTCGCTCCCGCTAAGGCCGGCTCGGCTGGCGCGTCTCGGTCTGCCGCTCGTTCGGTGCACAGTTCGGCGATCGGGCTGAAGATCCTGATCGCCGGCGGATTCGGCGCGGGCAAGACCACCCTGGTCACCACCCTGTCGGAGATCCCCCCGCTGCGCACCGAGGCGCTGATGAGCCAGTTGTCCGAGAACGTCGACGAGACGTCCTTGGTTTCGAACAAGTCCACGACCACGGTGGCGCTGGATTTCGGTCGGATCACCGTTGACGAGCAGCTGATCCTGTACCTGTTCGGGACGCCTGGCCAGGATCGGTTCTGGTTCATGTGGGACGAGCTCGCCCGCGGCGCGGTCGGCGGCATCGTCCTGGTCGACTTGCGCCGGATCAACGACTGCTTTCCCGCGATCGACTTCTTCGAGGACCGTGGGCTGCCGTTCGCCGTCGCGGTGAACAACTTCCCTGGGACACCGCCGATTCCGGAGGCCGAGGTGCGGGCCGCCCTGGCGATCTCCGCGACCCGGCCAATCGTGCAGATGGCCGCCACGGATGCCCGAAGCGGCCTGAACACGCTGATCGCCCTCGTGGAGCACGCGATCGCCGGTTAGAGCGTCCGGCAACAGGGACTGTCGGCGTGGTCAGGCCCTGGCATCCCGGAGGGCGGCGTTGTCGTCGATCGACGCCCTTAGCCGCCGCCCAACCGCTGACCGAGGTCGATCTGTCGGAGTCGACCGTTGCGCCCGGCGACGAACACCGACCGTGGCGCGGTGGCGTCGTCGAACCCGGGCTCCCCCGGAAGGTCGGCCGAGTCACAGAAGACCGCCTGCAGATCACTCCGGTTCCGCTGCCCGACGTAGAGGCACCGCCCCCAGGTCAGGGCGAGGTGTTTGCCCGCAAGTACCGGAGTCGAAGGTCCGATCGGATCGTCCACCGAGCGGCCTTTGGGCCGCTCGAGCGGCTGCTGGCGCACGATCTCGCCGACTCGCAGGTCCACGGTGATCAGACTGGCGGTTGCCCCATTCAGGATCGGAACGTACGCGAACCGGCCCTTGGAACCGGTGTTCAGGGCAGGCCGGCCCGGCACTCCCGGAAGCGCGACCACCATCCGACTGCGAGCTGACGACTTCACCCCGGTCGGCCAGTTCACCAATACTCCGGCAGCAGCAGCCCGTTCCCCGGCCGAGTTGAGCGCCGTCAGGGCTTCGGTCTCAGGGCTTGGGTCGAGCTCGCCGGTGGCGACCACCGCTTCGGTCGGGCGCCCGGCCGAGTCAACGGTCTGCCGGTCGGCACGAACACTGAGATAGCGCAGCCGGGCCCCGGAGACGCCGCTGGCCAGCGTGGTGAGAGGTTCGGGCGGAGCCTCCACCTTCGGTGCCGTCAGCACCGATACTGAGTTGACGTCGTGCACGACGTACAGCCGGGACTTACGCGCAGAGTTCGGGTTCTGCACGATCTCCTGATCGAACGCCACCCCCGGGATACTCGCGCCGCTTGTCGTGGAGAACATCCGCAGCATGTTCATGTCCGGCGTGCCGACCGTGACGATCAAGGCGTCACCGGAGATCGTCGGCTTGATCGTCGTCCGGCCGCCGGGTCGCCAGAGCCGCTTGATTTTCTGCTCGCCGCGCCCTTCGAGGTCGAATTCATAGACCGTTCCGTTCGCGGTCGCGGCGTACACGGTAGAGCCGGAGACGGTGGGCTGCGCGACCACAGGTCCCTCCAGGCACGGTGAGAACCACTCCTCGTTCAGCGAGGTCAGATCGAAGGCGTGGACCCGCCGGTCGCTGCTGCCGACCAGCACCAGCCCGACCTGTGGCTGCACGTTCACCCCACCGATGACGGCACCGGCCAGCTTCGCCGAGCGGGCCCGTCCCGAGGCGGGAGCCTTGGCTGGTGCGCGATCGGCCTTGGCGATCTTCGGGCAGGGGGTGTTCTGCGCCGGGCCGTCGACCTGCGCCGGGCCGTCGACCTGCGCCGAGCCCTCGACCTTCGGCACGAGGCTTCCCGCGGCGGTCGAATCGCCTTTCGGGTCACCGAAGAGGTCGTCGAAACGGGTGCCTATCCCGATCATCGCGACGGCCAAGGTGGCGGCAACTCCGGCCAGCACCGGTCGCCGGCCCCACCGGGGCGTCCGGGATCTGCTCCGTCTCATCGCGGCAGCGGCCGGGCCGGCTGCCTCAGCGACCGGGCCCCTGGCGACAGCGACCGGGCCCCTGGCGACAGCGGCCAGGCCCGGGGTGTCAGTGGCCAGGCCCGGGGTGTCAGTGGCTGGGCCGGGGACAGCAGCGATCGGGCTCGTCGCGAAGGTGCCGTCCGGAGGGGCTGCGCCGCCGGCCAAGACCGGGTGTACCCGGTACATCGGCGGCAGCGTCACGGTCAGGTTCTGGTGCATGCGAATCCCGTGCTGGTCGCTCAGGATCAGCTTGAACGGGATCGGACGGGCGGTGAAGAGCGGCCGTCGCAGGTGGACTTGGAGCAAGTCGTAGGTCCCGATCGGCAGCGTCAGATCGGCCGGGTCCACCGGCAACTGCTTGCGGTTCGACTGCGCCGCAATCGAAAGGCGGAGTTCGGTGTTGCCGGTGTTCAGTACGACGACTTCGGCGGCACCGGGATCTTCGGGATCCGGCTGAGCCTGCACCTCCACGGACGGGTCGGGTAGGACAGTGAAGCGCAGCGAGCTCATCACCGGGTGCGCGCCGACTGCTTCGGGGTACGCCCGTAGCTGAGTGATGTAGATGTCCGGCGGAAGGTGCCGGTCGGGGGCGATGACGACGTCGACGTTCAGCGACTCAAGCCCACGTAGGCGTACCTGAGGGACGGGGAAGGAGACCGCCTGCCGACCCGGACCGAAGGTGTCGAGGACGACGACCTGATGCTGGCTGGAGCGGTTGATGACTTCAACGGTGAGCCGCAACGGTGTGGACGGCGAGACTCGCAGCGTCCCGCTGGTCGGCAGGTGCGCAACCAGCTCGAGCTTGGACTTCGGCGGTACGCTCGCCGGTTCCACAGGTTTGATCATAAGGGCGGGGGACCTGGTGACGACGTCGTCCTGGATCGTTGAGATGTCACTCAAAGCCGAGGTGCCACGGAATTCAGTGGTTTGCGCTGATTTGGTGACCGTGAATGTTGCCCTTCGGCGGACATCGGCGGCCAACCCGACGAATTCGCGATCCTGTTCCAGCACGTTGCTCACCAGGTGGCGAACCAGTTCCACGTCCAGTGCCGACGCCTGACCTCGGTACAAGGCATCCAACGCGGCCGCCGCCTCTGGCTGCCTGGCCTCCGGCGTCCTGCGCAGGCAGGCGAACATTGCCGATACCGCCTGGTTGCCGGCCGCAGTGCCGGCCTTGCTCAACAGGGTCTGGGCTGCGTCCAGGGTCGCCTGTACCAGGTCCATCTCGATCCCCATCCGACAAGCCGAACGTAGCATTCAAAGATGCCATCGTCGATGGATTACGAAACCTGCTCCAAGCCCGTACCCGATAGATAAGGCCCAGGTGAGGGCCATTTAGGTGGCTCAGACGAGGTGCCCACCCGGCCGGCAGGCGAGCGCATCGAGTTGAACCGCGTCGGGGTTAGGGACGTACCCTCAGGCGTGGTCCATCTCCAAGCTCGAGTCGCGTCCTGGTCTGAACGCCGTCTGAAGCTGGCACACCTGCCTGGTCGGTCGCTCGCGGTGGCCGGTGCCCTCGCAATGCTGGGAATGATCGCGCTCGGTCCTTCGGCGGTTGCCGAGGTGAACATCTCCCCCGCACAGGCGGAGCAGGGTGGCGCCGCCGAAGTCACGCTGCAGGTCCGCAACGACCGTCCCGGCGTCTGGACCACGAAGGTTGAGGTCCAGTTGCCGCCGGAGACGCCGATCGGTGAGGTCTACCCGATGTCGGTGCCGGGCTGGGCGCCGGTCTCCACCAGTCGAGAACTCGATACGCCGATCGACGGCCTGCACAACTCCGGGCTGACGAGCGTGACGTCGGCGATCACCTGGATCCGGTCCGATGACGCGCCGAAGCCGCCGGAGGTGGAGAACCTCGTCATTCAGCTCGGGCCGCTGCCGACGGTCAACGAACTCGTGCTCACCGTGATCCAGACCTATTCCGACGGCAAGACCCAGCGCTGGAGCGGGCCCACCCCGGCCGGTGCGGGTGTCGCGGCCGGGCCCGGAACCGTGCTGCGCCTGACACCGCCCGCCGCTGCTGGCGAGTCCGAGGCCACGCAGCCGGACGCCGCAGCGCCGGCTGCCCCCGGTCAGGGACGCACGCTGGCTCAACTCGGCCTGATCGGTGCGGGCATCGTGGGTGGCGTCCTGATCAGTGCGTTCGTGATGGTTACCATCGGCTCCAAATCCCGGGCCCGGAAGTCCGGCGAGAGCCCGGCCGAGGAGAAAGCGGACGTCGTCGCCTGAGGAGCCGACCGACCAGCCGTCTGCCAGCCATCTACTCAGCCACCCGAATGGCCGCTCGGCACCGATGCATTCTCTCCGTAGGCTACAAGTCACTCAGAGCGACGTAATCGGAGGTCCGGTGCGCGATCTCCAGGCAAGTAAGGCTTTGCTCATCGGGCTCACTGTCGCGGTGTGCTCTCTCGGCCCGTCCGTGCTTCCTGCGGCTGCCGTCAGCGAACCGGTGATCGTGGCAGGGTCGCTGGGTCTGGCCCCGGTGCGTGGTGCATCCGAGCCGGAGGTGATCGCCGACCGCTACATCGTCGTGCTGAAGGCCCCCGCCTCCGGGGCAGGCAACGCAGGCCTGGACGCTGCGGTCGACCGGGCCCAGGACGCCGGCGCAGAGGTCACCCGGCAGTACGGAGCCGCGGTCAACGGCTACGCCGCAACAATGAACGACGCCGAACTCGCGCTCGCCCAGCGCGACCCTGCGGTCGCCTTCATCGAGGCCGACCGCCGGATCAGCATCGAAGGCACCCGGACCGCCCAATCCTGGGGCCAGGACCGGATCGATGCCCGCGCCGGCCTGGACGGCGAGATCAGCACGGTCGGTGACGGCACCGGGGTCACCGTGTACGTGATCGACACCGGCGTGCGCAGCACCCATCGGGACTTCGGCGGACGGGTCAGCTCCGGGTACACCGCGATCTCCGACGGCCGTGGGACCGACGACTGCAACGGGCATGGCACGCATGTGGCCGGAACGATCGGGTCCTCCACCTACGGTGTCGCTCCCGCCGTTGCCATGGTCGCGGTGCGAGTGCTCGGCTGTGACGGCTCTGGGACGTCGTCCGGCGTGATCGCGGGAGTTGACTGGGTGAGCGCCCAGCACGGCACCGCGGCGGTGGCCAACCTCAGTCTCGGCGGCTCCGCGTTCACCGCCCTCGACACCGCAGTGGCGGCATCGATCGCCTCCGGGGTGACGTACGCGGTCGCCGCAGGCAATGACAATGCGGACGCCTGCGGCTTCTCCCCAGGCCGACTCCCCCAGGCGATCACCGTCGCCGCGTCGACAAGCACGGACGCCGCCGCCAGTTTCAGCAACCACGGCTCGTGCGTTGATCTCTACGCTCCCGGCCAGCAGATCACCTCCACCGTGCACACGTCGGACTCCGCGATCGCGACCTACAGCGGTACCTCGATGGCCAGTCCGCACGTCGCCGGTGCAGCGGCTCTCGTTCTGCAGGGCAACCCCAGCGCTACCCCCGCCCAGGTAGCCGCCGCCCTGACCGCCGACGTCACAACGGGCGTGGTGCGCGGCGTACCGAGCAACACCATCGACACCCTGCTCCATGTCAGGTCGGCGGCTCTCGCGGCTCCGCCCACATCGCCCACCCCCAGCGCGTCCCCGACCACGTCCCCCAGTCCGTCGCCGACGACCTCTCCCAGTACGTCGCCAACCACGGCACCCAGTACATCCCCAACCACGTCGCCGACGACCTCTCCCAGTACGTCCCCCACGACGTCCCCCAGCGCCTCCCCGACCCCGACTCCCAGTACCTCGCCGGCCATCCCGGGCTGCCGTACGGTCCGGATCCGGGGCACCCTCAGCGACCGGTCCCCGGTGGCGGCGGACCGGTCCTACACCGCGCGTCGGGGCACCCATCGCGGTTGCCTGAGCGGCCCGGCGAAGGCGGACTTCGACCTGTACCTGGTCCGCTGGAGCGGAAAGCGCTGGGTGCGGGTGGCCGGTGGATACACCCTCGGGTCGAGTGAGTCCGTCAGCTACACCGGTACCGCGGGCCGCTACCAGTGGCGGGTAGCTCACGTTCGTGGAGCAGGAAAATTCGCCCTCAGGGTCACCGCCCCCTAGCTCCGGGTCACCGCCCTTAGCTCAGGGTCACCCCCTGGCTCAGGGTCACCCCCTAACGAGTTTCTCTCTCGCAGACAGGCCCCCTTGCCACCCTCTCTAGCGCTGATCATGCGCGGTTGCTCGGGTGCTGCGTCGAAGTGGTCGCGCGTTTTGACCCGGCTAGGGGTCATCGTGCGCGACGAAGTCGAGGAAACGGGCACGCCGGCGCGGACGTGCCGCCCACGTTGAGCTCAGCCATTTAGGGTCTAATCATGCACGGTTTCCCTGCGGAACCGTGCGCAAAGGTGAAGTTCTCCAGCTGATCTCGATGGCGTCTTGATCAACGTGACGTGAGTATTGTGAGCGCAGTGTCAAACTCGCGCGGATCGAGACGCAGTCAGCCCCGAGGCCTTGCACTCACAGGCTTTTGGCGCCGACAGGTTTGAACCTGGCGGACGCCAGCAGGATCTGTAGATCCTGTTCTGCGTGTCGGTGGCTCCGCATGATGAACGTTGCTGTGGTGAGGGCTGACACATCGGGTGGCCAGCCAGATCATAGAATGCCTCGACGTCATCAAATGGGGGGAATCCATGACAATCGAGCCTGCCGAGCCGAGTGACTCAGCGGAGGGCGCCACGGTCAAGCCGAACGCCGAGGACGTCGGCGCGGAGAAGCGCGTGGAGCCGTTGGAGCTCTTCTTCGACCTGGTTTTCGTGTTCGCGATCACGCAGGTCACCGCCCGACTGGCTGATCACGCGACCTGGGGCGGACTGTTCCACGGACTGCTGATCCTGTCGTCGATCTGGTGGGCGTGGGGTGCCTATGCCTGGCTCACGAACGAGATCGACGGAACGCGAAACACAGTGCGGCTGGCCATGTTCAGCGCGATGGCGGGGATGCTCATCGCCGCCCTGGCGATCCCTCGAGCCCTCGAGGACGACGCTAGTGTCTTCGCCGGTGCCTACCTCGTGGTGCGGATCCTGCACATCGTGCTTTTCGCTGCCGGGACCGACCACGTGGACGTGCGGAAGGCCGCCCGAGCGCTTGCGCCAACCGCTCTGCTGGCTCCGGTGGTCCTGCTGATCGCCGCGCAACTGGACGGCTGGGCGCAGGTGGTGCTGTGGATCCTCGCGCTGGGGATCGACTACGTCGGTGGCGGATTGCGGGGCATTGAGGGCTGGCGGCTGTCGCCGGCGCACTTCGCCGAGCGGCACGGGCTGATCATCATCATCGCGCTGGGTGAGTCCATTTTCGCTATCGGTGTCGGTGCCGCCGGCACAGCGCTCAACCTTGCGACGATCACGGCTGCCACCCTGGGGATCGTCGTGGTGGCGGTGCTCTGGGGAACGTACTTCGACCAGAGTCCGGGACGGGTCGAGGCCAACCTGCACGCCCTGCACGGTCGCGCACGGAACGCCACCGCCCGCGACGCCTACAGCTTCCTGCATCTGCCGATGGTCGCGGGCATCGTGCTTCTCGCCCTCGGGATCAAGAAGACGATCGAGCACGTCGAGGATCCGCTGAAAATCGTTCCATCCGCGGCGCTTTGCGGCGGTGTGGCGCTCTACCTGCTCGCCCAGGTCGCCTACCGCCGTCGGTGCCAGGAGTCGCCAGGACCCCAACGCCTGGTCGCCGCGCTGGCATGCGTCGCGCTCACGCCCCTCGTCACCGCGGTCCCGGCGCTGGCGGGGCTCGCCGCCCTAGCTGCCGTATGTGTGGCACTGACCGGGTACGAGTTGGTCCGGCCAACCCCTCGATCGGTCTTTCAGCGACCGTAGCGGCAGCCACGTCGCGCACCATCCTCAACCCGAGGCGAGCACAGAGATCCACGACTTCGTGCGCAGTGCACAAGCCGATCCGCTGGTGCTCGTGTCAGTGCCCTGGGTCAACGTCATTCTGCCCGCCGCTCAGGTGGCGGCCGGACGTGACGATGAAGACGGTTCGAGGCGGCGACCGGTAGTTCCCCTTCCTGGCGTTCGTTTGTGGTCAATGGTTCCGGGTGCGCGGCGCCGGCAGCCGGAACAGGCCGCTCAACCGGCGCAACGCCTCGCCGTCGCCGGCCGCCGAGGCGGCACCGCTCTTGACCGCCTCGGTGAAGGTAAGGCCTTGGCCGGTCATCCGCAGGAATGCGTCCTTGCAGAGGGTGATGGTGGCGTCAGGCTTTTGGGCGGGTCCGTGCAGGGCTTCGATCGTTCCGTCGTCAATCCGGACATGGAAGGGCTCGTCGTCGATGCGGAACTCGTACACCGCCTGGAGTCCGGCGGCAGCCTCAGCGTCGAAGCAGGCATGCAGGCCGAGTACCGCCCAGCCAGGGTGAAATGTCTCGACCTCGTGTCGCTCGCCCATTGCCCACTTCAGGCCCCACCGGGCGAGCGCCAAGACCACCGGACCAAGCTCCTCACCGGCCTCGGTGAGCGCGTAGGCCGGGGTACGGGACGGTGGCGGGAGCGTGATCTTGTGCGTGAGGCCTTCGCGTTCCAGGTGCTTCAGCCGGGCGGCGAGCAGTCCGGTGCCGAGGCCGCGCAGACTCGTCTGCAGGTCGCCGAATCGCTTGGGCCCGGTCAGCAGTTCGCGGATCAGCAGCAGCGTCCAGCGCTCGCCGATGAGGTCGAGGGTGCGCGCGGTCGCGCAGTACTGGTTGTAGGTCCGCTGTTCCACATCATGATTCTAGACTTTGAACTTCCTGTTCTTGAACGATGGAGTGGATGAGCATTCGGGCGAGCGGTTCCGGATCGGTAAGCATCACGTCGTGGGGGCCGTCCAGGGCGAGCGTCTGGTATCCGAGGTCTTCGCCGAACCGGTCGAACGGGTAGGTCTGCGGCCTGCAGTAAATGGCTGTTCCGGCGATCCGGTCAACCGCCCCGTGCAAGCGGGTGGGCTCGGTGAACGTGCGCAGCGACTGAGGCAGCATGCGCGCGGCCAGGCCGGCCGCAAGGTCTGGGTCAAGGATGCCGAATGCTGCTGGCGGCGGGGCAGGGATTCGGCGGCCGGTTCGGCTCGGCTCGGCGGCCGCGCGGACTGCCGTGGCGAAGTTGTCAGGGGCCAGCGTGAGCAGACTTGAGCCGTCGGGTCCGGCCCAGCCGTCCAGGAGGACGATGTGGCCAATCGCTTCCGGTCGTTCGTCGGCCGCCTCCCGTACGACCAAGCCCGCGTAGCTGTGCCCGATGAGCACGACGTCGTCGTTGTCCGGCACGGTGTCCAGGGCGGCGACGACAGTCGCGGCGTGGTCGTGAAGGCCGTAGTCGCCGTCACCACTGAGGTCCGGGGTGAGCGTGCGCAGCCCGGCCGCGTGCAGGAGCGGGACGACCCGGTCCCAGGCCCATGGACCGTGCCAGGCGCCGTGGACGAGAACGAACGTGGTCATCGGTTGTCCTCCGGGTGAAAGTGTGACGGCTCATTCTGAGAATGATGCTACCCATTGACTTCTTGTTTTTGAAGTGAAAGATTCATATTCAGGTAGCGACGAAGGGAGTTCACGATGACCAAGGCGCTGTACATGGCACAAGCGCACGTGTCCGGAGGGAGGAACGGCCGCGGGCGCACATCGGACGGGCAATTGGACCTGACCTTGCGGCAGCCCAAGGAGCTCGGCGGAAACGGTGAAGGAGCCAACCCCGAGCAGCTTTTCGCGATCGGCTACGCCGCCTGCTTCGGCGCGACGCTCGCCCTGGTCGGGCAACGCGACAAGCTCAAGGCTGACGACGCGGAGATCGACTCGTCGGTCTGCCTGATCCCGAGCGACATCAGCGGCGTGAAACTCGAGGTCGAACTGCAGATCTCCCTGCCGTCGATCACCGACGAACAGGCAGTCGAACTGGTCAAGGTAGCCCATCAGATTTGCCCCTACTCCAATGCCACCCGAGACAACATCGACGTCGCGTTGGTGGTCAACAGCACCCGGCTATGACCGGTCGCAGCGGCGTCGTCAAGGACACTCCCGCCGCGACCCACTTCGAGGTAGGTAGCAGCCGCCGATCAAGCGACCTAAGCGCGAAACGGCGCCCAGGGCTGCGGTATCGGGCAAATCTGACCACAAGGGCAAGGGCAAGGAGAAGTGCGCCGACGTCAGTGATCACAATGGGCAGGAGGCCGGCCGGGCCATACAGCTCGATTGAACTCTGGTAAACCGCTGAGGGAATCAGCCGAACGGACCAGCGTCCTGGCGACGTTGACGACAACAGCGGAAGCTAGGCGCCCGAGACCGCGCTCAACGCGTTGTCTACGCCTACGAATCGGGCCTGGTCACTCCCGGCACCTTGACCTGAAGGCTACTTCACCTCCTAGCCTGCAGCAGGACACGCCGGATCGCTTCGTCGTTGGGCTTGGCGGTTCGCAAAAGCAGCACTCCCTGAGGGCTTT
Organism: Kineosporiaceae bacterium; assembly: GCA_031400005.1. GTDB lineage: Bacteria > Actinomycetota > Actinomycetes > Actinomycetales > Kineosporiaceae > JANNPJ01. Next base: position 19,493 of record JANNPJ010000140.1, read on the forward strand.
ACACGCCTACCTGGACGAACTTGACGCCGCGCCGACGCCGGTGCCGGCAGATCGACGGATCCTGGCGGCACTGGGTCCGCGCAGGGCTCGAAGTGGCGCGAGAACGCTGCGCTGGAGCCATCACCTTGCTTGTCACGCCGGCGTACACCGCCGCCGCCCGGCACGCCCTTGGCCCCGACCGCGCGCTTGTCGTCGACCAGTTCGTCGTCCTTGATACTGACCCTGCGCAAACCCGCGAGACGCCCGCGGGTCACTGACCTTCCTGTCCCAGGTCGGCGGGTATCTGTCCACACCTATGCCATAGTGCTGCCCTATGGCAGACTACTGTCATACAACGAAGGGCGGCATCTGATGCAGCAACGGGCACTTGGCCAGGACGGTCCCCGCGTCGGCGCGATCGGGCTCGGTTGTATGGGAATGAGCTGGGCTTATGCCGAGTCGAGCCGTGACGACGACGATTCGATCGCGACCATTCACGAGGCCATCGACCGGGGCGTCACCCTGTTCGACACCGCCGACGTCTACGGAGACGGCCGCAATGAGTCGCTGGTAGGGCGAGCGGTTGCCGCTCGCCGCGACGAGGTCGTCCTCGCCACCAAATGTGGCCTCATCGTGGAGGATCTCGAGACCAAGCGCTATAGCCGAGACGGCTCGCCGGAGCACATCCGGACGGCGGTGCGCGCCAGTCTCACTCGCCTCGGCACCGAGGTCATCGACCTGTACTACCTTCACCGAGTCGACGATCAGGTTCCCCTTGCCGAGTCCTGGTCCGCGATGGCCGAACTTGTCGCCGACGGCTTGGTCCGTCGGATTGGGCTGTCCGAGGTCACCGTCGATCAGGCCGCCGAAGCGCAGGCGATCCATCCGGTGGCCGCGATCCAGTCGGAGTTGTCGCTGTGGTCACGAGAGCCGCTCGGCGACGATGCGGTCGGCCGGAAGAGCGATGCGGGCAACGATGGCGGCAGCGCGAACAATCTGGTCGCGTGGTGCCGGCGCAACGGTGCCGCTTTCGTGCCGTTCTCCCCACTGGGACGCGGCTTCCTGACCGGTGCGCTTGATGCCTCGATCACCTTCGAGAAGTCCGATTTCCGTTCCCAGTTACCTCGTTTCACCGCTGAGGCACGTGAAGCGAACCAGGCAATCGTGGATCTCGTCCGCGAGGTCGCGGACTCGAAGGAGGTGACGGCGGCGCAGGTTGCCCTGGCCTGGGTCCTGGCCCAAGGCGAACACGTGATCCCGATCCCGGGTACCCGCCGGCGAACGCATCTGCGAACGAATCTGGCGGCGGCCGAGGTGTTCCTCACTGACGACGAGCTGGCCCGGCTGAACCAGGCCCCGGCAGCTGTGGGGACTCGCTACTGATGGCCGGCACGGAGCTAGCCGCTCATGGCTGACCGCTCCGGCCTGGCCGCGTTTGAGGCCGAATTGGCCAGCCGGTTAGGATTTTTCGTCAAGCGGGCCGAGCAAGCCCTGATGACGGAAAAGACGCGCGTCCTGCGGGCGCTCGGGCTGACCGTGGCGCAGTACAGCGTCCTGATGATGCTCCGCTACGTGCCCGAGGCGTCGGCGGCACAACTGTCCCGGGCCTGCCTCGTGACGCCGCAGACCATGGCCACCATCCTGGGCAACCTTGAACAGAAAGGACTGGTGTCGCGCGAACCATCGGCGCTCAGTCAGCGGGTGATCAGCACGCGACTCACCGAAACCGGGACGGCTATCGCCGAAAAGGCTGATGCAGCAGCCAAGGACGTCGAGGAACGGCTCGGAGCCGCCTTCACCGCCGGTGAACGCACCCAACTCATCACGCTGCTGGACCGCGCCGCGACCACGCTGCAAGAGATGTCGGACTCACCCGGTACGAGCTCGTCCGCCCTCCACCAACCCCCACGTGGTCATGCACAAAATGACATGTAAGTCGCAGTTGCCTGGGCAATTCCGCGTGACCAAAGGCTCTTCGTCCCCGAGCTGCACTCGGTGGACGGCCGAGGGCAACGCCGCCAAGATCGCCGTTCAAGCCCACTACGTGCTGATTCGCTATGTGTCGCGTTGCCTCGGGGATGCGTCGCCCCTACCTTCCGCGATCATGCACGGTTGCTCGCGGCGGTATGCCCTCTCAGTGGTCTATCCGCCAATCCACGGGTGAGTCGTCGAAGGAGGCAGTGTGCAACGGGGTGAGGTCTGGTGGGCCCAGTTCGATGAGCAGCACCTGGTGATCTTGTTGTCAGACGACACGACGGCTGGTCCGTCTGACAACACCAACCTTGATGAAGGTCAATCCGAGATAGGTTTTCGGGCGGTCCAGGTGGTCGCCGCTTCCGGCGTGAACATTGACGGTCTGGGGGTTGAGGTAATTGTCGGCACCGGCGAAGGTTCGCGAGATCGACGAGGCCCTGCAGAGTGGTGACATCGTCGGCTTTCGTGGTTCCCAGCGCGTGCGGAACCCATACGAGGAGGACCAGGACCCATCGATGATCGCCATCAGGCGCTCCGGCTCTCGTGAACGAATCTCGCGAACGAGGTCCGTCAATCAACGGTGACGGTACCCGCGCACCGAGCGGACCAGCGCCGACTTCGGATAGTCCCTCGGGTCGCGATGATCGTCGGTGGGGAACTCGAACAGGTCGATCATGAGCTGCAAGGGGTAATTCAGGCCCTGGTCGATGGTGTGGACGGGTTGGTCGTCGACGAAGAAGCGGGTGCGGAACGCTCGGGGGCGCTCCAGTGCGGCAGGTAGTGATCGATCCAGCGATGGGGGTTCAGGTAAGGGCCGGTGAAGTGCTCGGCAAAGACACATTCGACGCTGGAGAGATCCTGCACCATCGGTCCACGATACTCGCCGAATTACTCACCCAATCGTTGCCGCCGCTGGGTCACTATCATCGACGCGGCTTGACCGTCTATCGCGTCGAGGTCGCTCAAGACCATTTCGAAGCGACAAATCAAACGCCTCACCGATCTCCCGTGCCGTCGATGCGAACCGGCGCCCCGCGTCCGCATCCCACCCCTCCGCCTGCGACAACCGACCCAACATCTCCGCCTGCGCCTGCACTCCGCACCCAGGTCAGCCTGCCGACTGGAGCGAAGGGATGATGGCTACGGGCGGGGGGTTGAGGCGGGTAAAACCTTCCTGACGGTGGTAGGGGAAGTGCGGGTAGGGCGCTGTCCGGGTGCTTGCCGTGTCGAGTTTCGACATCTGGGCAGGCGTTAACGTCCAGCCGAGAGCGCCCAGGTTCTGGCGGAGCTGTGCCTCGTCGCGGGCACCGATGACGACCGACGACACCGTTGGTCGCTGCAGAAGCCAGTTCAGAGCGATCTGGGGAATCGCCTTGCCGGTCTCTTGCGCTATCTCGTCGAGGACATCGACGACTCGGAAGAGATCCTCATCCTGTACCGGCGGACCATAGTCGGCGGTTTGGTGCAGCCGACTGCGCGCCGGAAGCGGCGTGTCGCGGCGGATTTTGCCAGTGAGTCGGCCCCAGCCGAGCGGGCTCCAGACCACCGCGCCGACGCCCTGGTCGATCCCCAAGGGCATCAGGTCCCATTCGTAGTCACGACCGACGAGGGAGTAATAGACCTGGTGGACGACATAACGCGGATAGCTGTGCTTGTCGGCGATCGTGAGCGATTTCATCAGCTGCCAGCCGGCGAAGTTGGAGACGCCGACATAGCGGATCTTTCCGGCCCGCACGAGGTCGTCGAGGGTAGACAGCACTTCTTCGATCGGCGTGCCGGCATCGAAAGCATGCAGTTGGAAAATATCGATGTAGTCGGTGCCGAGTCGACGCATCGCGACCTCGCACGCCTTGATCAGCCGCAGGCGTGAGGAGCCGGCATCGTTGGGCCCGTCACCGATCGGCAAGCCGCTCTTGGTGGACAGGATGACCTCGTCTCGACGGCCCTTGATCGCTTGACCCAGCACCTCCTCCGAGGCACCGTCGGAATAGACGTCGGCAGTGTCGAACATCGTGACGCCCGCCTCCAGACAGATGTCTACGAGACGACGCGCCTCCTGCGCATCCGTGCTGCCCCAGGCGCCGAAGAGCGGCCCTCGGCCACCGAAGGTGCCCGCACCAAAGCTCAACGCCGGGACCGTGAGCCCTGATGCACCCAACCGCCTGAAATCCATGGCTTGCCTTCCCAGTCACAGTTCCACCATGGCTCATACCGAGCCACTAATGGGTCCAACGTTCCGTTAAGACATCGGTTACGCTAGCAGCCGCAAGCCCTAAACGAAACTGGAGACCCGTTATGAGCGTTGTCGAGACCGAAGCCGGGACCGTTCGACCCGGCGGGCGCACCGCTCGGGTGCGCGCGGCGGTGCTGCAGGCCGCTGCGGAAGCGCTCGCGGAGCACGGTTTCGCCCGCCTGGACCTCGCCGACGTCGCTTCCCGGGCGAACGTGGGCAAGACAACCGTCTACCGCCGCTGGCGATCACCAGCCGGGCTGGTTGCGGACCTGCTCGTTGACATGGCCGAGCAGTCATTGCCCCGCACCGAAACCGGCTCGCTACTCAATGATCTCCGAGCCAACGCGCGGCTCGTGCAGCAGACCCTGACCGATCCACGGCAGGGCCCTCTGTTTAAGGCGGTGATCGCGGCAGCGATCGGCGACCCTCGAACCGCTGACGCGTTGCACCAGTTCTACGACGTGCGCCTTCGGGAATGGGCACCGTGCGTGCAACAGGCCATCGACCGCGGCGAGGTACCCGAAGGAACCGACAGCCTCGAAGTCATTCGCGCCGTTTCGGCACCGCTCTACTACCGGTTACTGATCAGCGGCGACCGTCTCGACACCGCTGCCGCCGACCACGCCGCCGAAGCAGCCTTGACTGCCGCACGGGCAGGCGCATACATCCGGTAAACCCGGCAGACTGCACCGTAGCTGCCCCGAACCCGGGCTGGGTCAGGTCGGGGGTGCGATTTCTAGCGGAGTTCGACGGCCTGGCCGAAAATCAACAGGATCCCGGTGTCGCATCCGTGGAAGATCGGGTTGAGTCCGAGGTAGACGTAGATCGTCAGGAGCAGGGCGCCGCCCGTGGTGGCCGTCGATGTGACAATGCTCGCCGGAATGCGGCGTTTACTGGGACTTCAGGAGCTGGGTCAGCGTCACTGGCGGCAGCGGACGTCCGAGCAGGTAGCCCTGACCGTGTTCACATCCCATGTCGACGAGCTGGCTTAGCTGTGAAGCTGTTTCGATACCTTCGGCGACGACGGTCATCCCGAGGACGTGGGCCATGGCGGTGACCGCAGCGACGATCTGGTGCCCAGGGCCTTCGGTCTCCAGTTGGTCGACGAAGCTCTTATCGATCTTGATGACGTTGACCGGGAATTGGAGTAGGTGAGCCAAGGAGGAGTACCCCGTCCCGAAGTCGTCCAGGGCAATGTGGACGCCGAGCGCGGCCAGGTTCGCCACCGCTTCGCGCGCGTCGTCAATGTCCTGAAGCAACGCCGTCTCGGTGACTTCCACACACAGCTGGGCAGGAGCGAGCCCATGATGGTCCAGGGTTGCCTTGACCAGGCCAACGAAGTCACGGGCGCACAATTGCCGCCCGGATACATTGACGGCCATCGTCAGCGGGGGCAGTGCGGCATCTCGGTCCTCGGAGAACTCGACCAATTGCCGGCATGCCTGATCCAGGACCCACGTACCAATTGGCACGATCAGGCCGCAGTCCTCCGCGATCAGGATGAATTCCGCTGGTGATACCGTGCCGCGCTGCGGATGGTCCCAGCGGATCAGTGCCTCGGCGCCGATGATGCGCTGATCGTGCAGCGAGAACACCGGCTGGTACGCCAGACGCAGCTGCTTTCGCTCCAGGGCCAGGGCAAGTTCGGTCTCCAGGGTGTATCGGCCCGACAGTCGCTCTCGGAACTCGGGGTCGAAGAACTGGTAGCCGTTGCGTCCGTGCGCCTTTGCCTGGTACATCGCCGTATCGGCGTCCCTGATGAGGTCGTCCGCGGCGGCCTGGGGATTCGTGGTGACGACGACACCCATGCTGGCCGTGACGAAGAGTTCGCGGCCGCCGTCGAGGAACGGCTCAGAGAGGCTGCCCATCACCCGCCCGAGGAGGCCGTGGATGGCGTCGTCAGCGACGTCGTCATAGATGAGAACGAACTCATCGCCGCCGAATCGCGCCACCGTGTCGTTGGGGCGGCTGAACATGCTGAGCCTTCGGCCGATTTCTACCAGGAGTTTGTCGCCGACGCTGTGCCCGAACGTGTCGTTCACCTGCTTGAACTGGTCGAGATCGATGAAGAGCAGAACCATTTGGCTCGGGTGCCGTTGCATCCGGGTCAGCGCCTGGGTCAGGCGGTCCATCAGCAGGACGCGGTTGGCCAGTCCGGTGACTGGATCATGCACCGCCTGGTGATAAAGCTCGTCCTGGGCGCGTTTCAGTTCGGTGACCTCGCGGGTGGACGTCACAACTCCAACCGGTGGGCCATGTTCGGTCGCGCGCTGTGCGACGAGATGCGACTGGAACTCGCGCCGGTCCTCTCCCCTGTTCAGCGGGAAGTCGACCATGCAGCTCTGGCCGGTGGCCAGCACGCTGGCGAGCCCGGACTCCCAGAGCGCCAATGCCGCGTCCTCGCGACCGATCTCGCGATCGGTGCGACCGAGGATCTCGGGGCTCGTCAATCCAAGGATTCGTTCGGTGGCCGAGTTCACGAACTGGTAACGCAATTGCGCGTCATACAAGGCGATGGCGTCCACCGAGGTGTCAAGCACGGTGCGAAGCCGGGTTTCGATGCGGCTGATCTCCTCATGGGCCAGTGCCAGGGCGCCGGATTTGCGTGTCGCTTCCGCTTCGGCCAGGACCAGTCGGGTGATGTCGCGGGAGATCCCGAACGTGCCAATAATCTCGCCGTCGTCGTCGCGCAGCGGCATCTTGGTGCTACTGACCCATCGGTCGGGCCGGTCGGGCCACGTCTCGAGTTCCTGCTTGTTCACCAGCGGCTGACCGGTGGCGATGATCTGCTGTTCATCCTCGTATGCTTCAGTGGCGTGATCGGAGCCGTAGATGTCGAAGTCGGTCAGGCCCAGGAGTTGCTGGGGATCACGGCCGGAGACGACACCCCAGGCCTTGCTCAGCCAGATGAACCTGCTCTGCAAGTCCTTGAAGTAGATGATCTCATCGGTGGCTTCGAGCAGGTTCCGGACACAGGTTCTTTCCAGGTCGCTGCCATAATCCGGCGGTCGACCTTCCCGAGGTGTCCGGTCCATGTGCTCGTTCCTCACCCCTTAGCGTGGCGCCTGCCTCTGTACTATCGGCAGTTCGCCAGGCGACAAGAGCTCCAGCACCGAAACGTTGCTATTGAGCCGTTTTCGACCACTATTCCGCTCGCTCAGCGGCCCGTACCCACGTGACGCCGAGTATGGATCACTCAGCGAGCGCCGGGAGCGAAGGTGGATGTTTCGCAGCTACGATCGTAGGTGCGAAGAGTGACCGGTCTTGCTTCTCTGCTCTTCAGCGTTGCCCACGTGTTCCCGCGAGATGACCCCGGCAGAGGGTCATCCCGCGGGAGCACGTGGGCGGGGATTGCCGATCGCGAACGTGCTGGCGTTCGCTGGACTTCGAGCTAGCGGGTGACAAGTTGCAGCGACAGGCTGTTTTCGGTGTAGGTCGGGATGGCCCTGTAGTCGTGGCCGCGGACGATGATGGTGGCGAAGGTGCCGCGAAGCCGGCGGGCCTGGAGTACCTGGATGACGGCGGGTACCCGGTCGCCGGTCACCTCGATCTCGAGGACGCTGTCGCGACCGAGGATGACGGTTCTTCCGGTCAGCGCCGGTGCGTTGGTGGGGCCTGCTACGACGGTGAGCTTTCCGGTCAGGGTCTGCTCGTAGTCGCCGCGGATCCGGATCGATCCGGCGGCCGGGTCGAGGCGCAGCGTTCCGCCGTTGACCCGGACGTCGCCCTTACCGAGGGCTTCCGGGGCGGCGGCAGTCAGGGTACCTGCGGTCACGGTGGTGCCGTGGTAGCGGTTGGCTCCGGTCAGGGTCAGTGCTCCGGAGCCAAGCTTGACCAGATCACCCGGACCGTCGATGTCGTTGCGCCAGGTGTCGGCGGCGTGGAAGCCGCCGGCGGCGGAGTCCATCGTGACGCGGACTTGCTGGGCGAAGCTGCCGTAGCCGTCGGCAGCGGCGAAAAGGTTCAGCCGGCCCCATTGTTCGGGCCCGTCGAGGATTGCGTGGCCGGCAGCCAGAGCAGTGGTGCGCAGTACCTCGCGGCGTTGTTGGGCATCGAGGTAGGGCAGCCGGGTTTCCAAGAGAACCTCGGCGCCCTTGGGCACGGTCATCGCGAGAGTGCTGCTGCGGTCGGGCAGATGGTAGGTCAGGCGCGGAGTGAACGCGCTGCGGTTGGCCTCATGATCGGCGTACGGGTCGCTTTCGAGGGTGGCCGAGTGCGCGTAGGCGTACAGCGTATCGGGCGTGGTGCCGGTTTGTGCCTGGAAGTATTCCGCCGCTTGTGCGCGGGCAGCGGTTTTCAGTGTGGCGTTCACCGGATCGGTGAGCGCGGCCGCGGCCAGCGCGGTGGCGAGGATGCGCCCACCGATCACGTCGACCGGGGAGTGCATGCCCGCGACGATGCGGGTCTGGCTGAGGTCGGACGCGCAGGTCAGCAATTCCTGGAACCGTTCGGGAACCGCGTAAGCCAGTGCCAGGCAGGCGAGGTAGAAGGCGTTGGTGTGGCCGCTGACGAATCCACCGTCGTCGGTGGGAGTGGTGCTGCGCTGGCGCAGCAGTTGTTCGACGACGATCACTTCCGAGTCGTAGATCGGGTACCCGAGCCGGTCCAGGGAGCCGGTGTTGACCACCGTGCTGTCATCGGTCATCCGCCAGGGCCGGGGGTACTGGAAAGCGAGCTTGCTGGGGTTGCTGGAGGCGAAGGGCCCGCGAACGGTGTTCACCAGCTGAACCACCGTGCCTAAGGGTGATTGAAGAGAACCGGCACCGATCGCGGAACCGGCCGGGGCCCCGGCCGGGACGGAGTCGCTGATGGCGGTCGGGGGCGTGGTATCTGGTGCGGTGGTGATGCTGGTAACGGCTCGTGCCCCGGTTCGGTACACGTCGGTCAGTGCACCGAGGCCACTGGTCGCGGCGTAGCTCTGGTGCTGCCGGTCGCAGACGAAGGCGCGAGCGGCCTGCGCCGGGGTGCGTCGGGTGGTCGCGGATTCAACGTAGCGGACGTTGGCGCGCAGGACGTTCGGGGTCAACGGCGTACCGGTGTTCCAGGTCGAGCCGGTCTGCCAGAGCTTCTGCATCCCGGAAAGGATGCGTACCGCCGCGTTGGTTTCGGGAGTGAGGTTGGTGACGACGTTGGTCCGGTATTCGTCGACGAAAGCACCGAACGCAGAGTCCGACAGCGCGGCGGAGCCGGCCTGCCCGGTGTCCGTCAGCGCGGCGGCCGCTGCCCCGGGGGCGACCAGTGCATTCAGCACCGCCGGGCCGGCGACCAGCCCGGCCGAGACGAGGGCGGCATGCCGCAGGAACAGCCGCCGATCGATCGTGCTGCGTTCGCGCATGCGGTATTCACTCCAGAACGTAGACAGTGGTCCGGCGGGCACGCTGGTCGTGCGAGCAGCGCTTCATGGTGCCGGCGGGGCATGAGTATTGCGGACACCGACCGCGAGCCGCCAGCCGCACTGGAGATGAAAATGGCCATATATCTTGGTCCTGGGCTCGAATTGGGGTAATTGAGGGGCAGGCCGGATCGATTTGGCGAGGCGTTTCCCTCGCGTTTCCCCTGAGTTTCCCTGCGTCTCAGATCGGACGCAGAGTGAGCCGCGTCTCCTCCATCGCCGAGCGCCCGCCCGGGTCCCCCGCCCGGGCGGCAGCCAGCAGATCTTCCGTGTGCCCCCGGTGCAGGCGACCAGTTACGTCGTCACGGCGAGCTCGCCGAGCTCCGACCAGTCAGTGCCCGGGATCGTGGCGTTGACGATCCGAGGAGTAGCTGCAAGGTAGGGCGGGAGCTCCTGCTGAGCGGTCTTGAAGTGAGCTGAGCCGACGTGTGCCGCACCCGCGGTGTCGTCGGAAAACGCCTCGATGAGAACGAATTCGTCGGGATTCTCGATGCTGCGGGACCAGTCGAACCACAGGCAGCCCGGCTCGGCGCGGGTCGCTTCGGTGAAAGCCTTACAGATCTGCGGCCACTGGTCGGCGATCTCAGGACGGACTCGGAACTTGGCGGCAATGAAGATCATCTGTGTCGCTCCAGGTTGGTGGGCTCGGTGGTGGACGCGTCTCCCGACCGCATCTTTATCGGTCGGGAGACGCGTCAGTGCAGGGTCAGGTCAAGGTGACGGGCACGGGTCCGACGGCTCCGTCGACCAAGGCCTGGATCGTGTGGCCCGCGATGTCGACGTTGGCTTTCAGGGGATGAGGATCGCGCGGCCGCGGACACGGCCGGCGTCAAGGTCGTCGACGGCGGACTGGAAGTCGTCGAGTGCGTACTTCGCCGTGTGCAGGGTCACCGCGCCGCGTGCCGCCAGGGCCATCAGGTCCGACAGGTCGTTGTAGGAGCCGACGAGGTTGCCGACGATGTTGATCTCGGTCGAGATGATGTCGATCGTCGGGACCGAGATGTCCTCCCCGTAGCCGACGACGTGGTAGTCACCGCCCCGCCGCAGCATCCGCAGGCCCTCGCTGGTCGTGCCACCCTCACCGACGAAATCGAGGACGACCTCCGCGCCATGACCGCCGGTGAGATCAAGAACCTCCTCGACGTGCTTACCTTCGGCGAGCACACCATGGTCGGCTCCGATGGAGAGAGCCAGATGCACGGCGTCGGCGTTGCGGTCCACGACGACGATCTCGGCTGCGGTGAGTGCCTTGAGTACCTGGATGCCGATGTGCCCGAGCCCGCCGGCGCCGATCACGACACAGCGGTCCCGGGGTGTGAGGCGCCGAGCAGCCTTGGCTGCCGCGTGGTACGCGGTCAGGCCGGCGTCTGCCAGAGCGGCCACGTCGGAGGGTTCTAGAGCATCATCGATGCGGACGACGCTGCGAGCCGAGGTCTTGAGGTACTCGGCGTACCCGCCGGGGGTGTCGATCCCGGGAAAGGCACTGGCCTCACAGTGAACGTCATCACCCGACCGGCAGGCGCGGCACAGCCCACAGGTGACCAGTGGATGGACGATCACCTTGTCCCCCTCGGCGACGTTGGTGACCGCAGAGCCGACGGCGTGTACCCACCCCGCGTTCTCGTGACCGATCGTGTAAGGAAGTGCGACACCGGACTTCTCCGCCCACTGCCCCTCCAGAATGTGCAGGTCGGTGCGGCAGACCCCGGCGCCACCGATCCTTACCACCACGTCGTGGGGACCGGTGGGTTCGGGGACGGGGAGCTCGGTCAGCTCGAGGTTCTGGTGGTAGCCGACGACTTGAACGGCTCGCATCGTGCTCATGACGGGCTCTCCTTCAGCAGCGAGGTGATGGGGATGAATGTGGGGTCGTGGTTCTGTTCGTGCTCGGATCCGGGATAGCGGGTCCGCAGCAGGCCTCGGCAGAAGTGGGCGTTGCCGTCGATGGAGACCCGGGTCGCGCGGGCGCGACGCAGGGCCATCGGTATGTCGTCATAGGCAGCGCCTGCGTCATCGACCAGGACGAGCGCACTCGGGGCGGTCGTCAGGCCCAAGGCGGTCCGGCGGCGCAGCAACGCCTCGGTCTCGCGACCGTTGCTGAGGTCGCTCAGGACGACCGAACCGAGGCTCTCGATCGACCGCTGCGGGTCTGACCGGAGCAGCCCAGTGAGGCAGCGTTCCATCGCAGCGGTGTGGGCCTTGCGGCGGAATGTCGCTCGCAACTCGTCCAGGCTCCGCTCGGCCTCGTTCCCGAAGGTGCCGAGGTAGCCGGCGTCCGTAGCGAGTCCGGCATTGATCAGGTCGGAGTCGTGGTGGTCGTCGAGCTCGACGCGGACCGGTCCGGTCCACGGGAGGGCGGTCAGCGCGTCCTTGGCGTCGGAGGCCATCAGATAAGCGAAGTTCGGCGAACAGAACGAGGTCGGCAACCGTAGATGCACCTCGACTGTGACCGCTGGCTCGGTCGGCGTCACGAGCAGCGACCGGACGAAACCCAGGCCGGTGATGGGTTCGTCGAGTTCGGGATCCAGCACCGCGCCGAGCGCGTCGTAGGCCTCCCGCTCGAGCACCGCTGTTCGCGTCGGCGAGCCGCTCAGCACAGTCATCTCAAGCACCCATGAGTTGCGGGTCAGCGGCACGTGCGGCGGTGTCCTCGGCGCCACGCGGACCGGTCGTGGGCTCCTCGGCCTCGGGCAGGCGCAGCCCGACGGGCACGTCGAGGTCGTACATCTTCGCGGCATTGAGGCCGAGGATCTTCTTCTTCTGTTCCGTGGTGATCGGCGCGTACTCGGTCAGGTCCTCCGGAATCTGGAAGTCGACGAACGACTCCACCAGCCACTTCGGCGTCCACAGCGCGTAGTCGGAGGAGAACTGGATCCTGTCCTCGCCGACCCAGTAGAGGAGCTCGCCGATGATCTGGGCGAAATACCGCGGCCTCGTGTGGATGAAGGGCATCGCGACGGCGAGACCGGCGTGCACGTTGGGCTCCTGGGTGGCGATCCAGCAGAAGTCCTCCAGCCGCGGGAGCCCGCAGTGCTCGACGACGAAGTTGAGGTCGGTGAAGTCGGTGGCGGCATGGTCGACGTCGGCTACGTCGAAGGCGTCACGGTCCAGCGGCCGAATGGTGGGGCCCTTGTGGACGTGGACGTTGGCGATGCCCAGTTCGCGGCAGACCTCGAAGTAGCGGTACGCCCACGGGTCGTCGAGCCGCCATCCGCGGGACCTGCCACGCCACTCAGCGGTATAGAGCTTGACGCCCTTGAGTCCGAACCGCTCGGCGTCGGCCCGAAGCTGGTCCAAGCCGGCCTCACCGAACCGGGGATCGAAGTTGTGGTTGTAGGTGAGCTTGTCCGGGTGCTTCGAGGCGAGCGCGAACGCCTCTTCGGTCTGCCCGAAGCCCGTGTTGTAAAACTCGGTCAGCGCGGCCGGCTGGAAGATCGCGTGGTCGACGTACCCCTCCTCGAAGAGGTCCTTCATCAGCCGCGCGCCGCCGTAGTACAAGTACTCCTCGTAGGACCACTTCACCTCCTCCGGCGAGAGGTTGCGGTGGTAGTCGTAGAAGCAGTCGATGAACTGTTTACCGTGAATGTTCCGCTGGTTCTCCGGACGCGCGTCCCACAGGGCAATATGCGCGTCGACGATGTAGTAGCTCTCGCCGTTCTTGGTGTACATGCTGATGGCCTCCGTTCGCCGTGACGGGCGTCACGTCCTGATACAGAACGTAGGCACGAGGCGGGGGGCAGGAAGGAGCATGCGTGTCTCGATGTGAGACCGGAGCCTGTCTCAATCTGAGACGGCAACCGGAGGCACCGTCAGCAAGCTGTGTGTAACGTAGATCACACGCAGCTGCTCAGGAGGTGACCGTGTCCGAGTCTCGAAATCCTGAGCGCGCTCTCCTCCATGAGACCGTCGCTCGCAGGGTCGCGGGCGCGGTGGACGCGGCTCCGGCGACCCGGCTACCAGCGCGACTGCTCGCGTCGTGGCAGCGCAGCGAGGACTACGGTGTCTCGCTCGAGGAGATAGCGCCCGTCTTCAGCGGGACCTTCGACCACGAGTCGCTGTTCTTCGAATGCGGAAAGCAGGTGTTGATCGACCTGCACCGCACGTTGCTCACGGAGCCGATCAGCCTCATGCTGACCGACGCCGACGGGCTGGTCCTCAACCGCTTGTGCGGTGACCACACCCTGTTGCGGGCGCTGGACGCCGTTCACCTGGCGCCGGGGTTCGCGTACTCCGAACGAGAAGCCGGCACCAACGGGCTCGGTCTTGCGCTGGCAGACCGGGTTCCTACCCTGGTTCGGGCGGAGGAGCACTACGCACTATCGCTGTGCAACTACACCTGTGCTGCGGTGCCTGTGCTCGATCCACTCACGGGGCGTCTCGAGGGCAGCGTCAACCTCACCACCTGGTCGAAGTCCTCCAGCGGACTGCTGCTTGCGCTCGCCGAGTCCGCAGCCAGCAACACCGCGGCGCTGATGCTCGCCAGGTCGCAAGGGAGTCGGCCACGCCCGGCCCCACGCGGGGAAGTGTTTCGGGTCGAGACAGCCCGCCTCGAGCCGGGCTCGGGATCGGTGCAAGAGCTCTCCGGCGCGTGGGCAAAAGCAGTGGATCTCGCTCACAACGCGCTTTCCGGCGGACGCGTGGTGGCAGCGGTCGGCGAGCCTGGCTCGGGGCGTACGACGCTGCTAGCACAGGCCGAACGGCAGAGTCGGCCACGCGAACGGATCTTGGCAGCGAGTGCCCCCGCGCCGCGCGACGTCGAGGCTTGGCTGGGTCTGTGGACCCCCGAGCTCGGAAAGCCCCACACCGCCGTCGTTGTACGCGATGTCGACCAGTTGCCCATTTGGGTCGCCGAACGACTGCGCGATCTCGTGATCCGTGCCCGGGCCGAGCTCCGTGTCACCGCCGACGATCCCGAAGCCGCCCTGCCCTTCTCGGTCACTGCCGAGCGGTTCGAGGACATCCCCGCACCCATCGCGTCTCTCGTCGAGACCATCGTTCAGATCCCGCCGCTGCGGGAGCGAGCCGACGACGTCATGCCGCTGGCCCGCCACGCCGCCCGCCGCGCCCGCGGACGCGATGTCGACTTCACCGTTGCTGCTGAGCACGTCCTGCGTGACCATGCCTGGCCCGGAAATGTCGAGCAGCTCCAGCGGCTGGTGAAGGACGCCGCCCGGCGTACCGACGTGATCGACGTGCGGCACCTGCCCGCCGAGGTCCTCTCTTCTCCGATCCACCGGCTGACCCGGATCGAGACCTTCGAGCGCGACGAGATCGTGCGGACACTGACCGAGCCCGGGATCACCATGAAGGCGGCCGCCGGAAAGCTGGGCATGGGCCGGGCGACCCTCTACCGCAAGCTCGGCCAGTACGGCATCGTGCTTCCACGCGGTACCAGCCGTTGACCTACCTGCCGCCACGACGTTACGAGCCTGGCAGCACGCGCAGTTCCACTGACGGCGAGTAGTAGACCCCAGGAACCGGAGGGGTGGGGAGCCCTTGAGGATCTTGGCTTCCTGAGGCGAGGATGGCGGGTATGGAAGCGCTGTACTTCTCCTCCCCCGCTGAGTTCGGTGCCTGGTTGGCCGAGCATCACGCGACCGAGACCGAGGTTTATGTCGGCTACTGGAAAAAGGCAACCGGCCGTCCCACCCTCACCTGGCCGGAGGCGGTCGACGAGGCGCTGCGATTCGGCTGGATCGACGGCGTCCGCCTCGCTGTGGACGACGAGCGACACGCGCAGCGGTTCACCCCGCGCAAGGCCCGCTCGACCTGGAGCCTGGTAAACGTGCGCAAGGCCGAGGCACTGATCGCGGCCGGGCGGATGGAGGCCACGGGGCTGGCCGCGTTCGCGGCGCGACGCCCGGACAACACCGGCATCTACTCGTTCGAGCGCGCCGAGCCGGCCGCGCTCGAACCCGCCGAGGAGACGCAGTTTCGCGCGAACGCCGCAGCCTGGGAATGGTTCGAGAAGGCGGCGCCGTCCTACCGCAAGGCCGCGCTGCACTGGGTGGTCTCGGCCAAGCAACCGCAGACCCGGGCTCGCCGCCTCGCCACGCTGATCGAGGACTCGGCCGCCGGCCTGCGGATCAAGCCGATGCGCCGCTGACGCAAGTACCTAAGACCAGATATTGGAAGCGGCACTCCCATTCAGCGGCTCCCAGTTCTGGGCGGCTAGCTGGTGATCAATCACCGCTCGTTCTGGTGGACGGCGGTTGGAAGTGGTCGCTTGGCCGTGATCGAGTCACCGGAGGAAGCCCCGCGCAATCGGCGACCGAGCCACGGCAGAAGGTAGCGGCGGCCCCAGATCAGCTCCGCCGCGAGCGCGCTGCGCAGGCCCACCGCGGGCGCGGCCGGTAGTGCGCTCGTCCAGTCGGCACTGCTCCCGGGCAAGACCAGGGTCTGGGCGAGACCGGCCGCAATTCGCTCGTGGCCCAGCGAATTGGCGTGCAGACGATCAAGACTCCACATCCGCGGGTCCGCTCCGATCGGGTGGGCAGCGACGTCACAGACCAGCGTCCCGGTCCGGGCGGCCGCGTCCCGGATGGCGTCGTTGAGCCACAGGACCCGTCGACGCATCGGCCGGGCGATCGGGTTCACCGGTCCGGTGTCCGGGACAGTGATCGTCAGGACGGTCGCACCGCCGGCTCGCAGTGCCGCCATCATGCGGGTGAGAGCGGCGGCGACGGCGGCCGGATCAACCCGGGGCCGGAGCATGTCGTTGAGGCCGGCGAACACGGACACCAGATCGGGCTGCAGGGCCAGCGCGGCGGGAAGTTGCTCCCGCTCGATCTGACTGGCCAGCCGGCCGCGGACAGCGAGGTTGGCGTACTCCAGCCCCGGCCAGGCGGCGTCCACGTGCTCGGCAAGGCGGTCGGCCCAACCGCGGTAGCCGCCGCCCTCGCCGTTGTACGGGTCGTCAAGCCCTTCCGTGGAACTGTCTCCGAGCGCGACGTATCGCCGGTAGCCGCCAGGTGGCAGGCTAGTGGTCACGGTGCGCTCGTCTGGTACGCCAAGGTCATCCACGCCGTCACCTTAGATGCCGTGTTCCACCGCATCCACCGGCTCATTCGCTTGACGACAGGTCTGGCGGTGGGAGGTGCATTCCGCAAGGATCCTGCCGTGGCCAATGAGGGCAGGATCACCTACGACGTCCGGGGAACCGGCGAACCAGTGCTGTTCCTGCACGGCGTTGGCCACGACCGGCATGCCTGGGATCCGATCGTGGACCAGGTGAGCAGCAGTCGGCGCATGATCCTGATCGACCTTCCCGGCACGGCTCGTCGCCGCTTCCCGCCTCAGTGCCGTAGCTCGGTCACCTCGCCCAGCCGCTCGAGCTTGTGCGGGTTGCGGATCGCGTAGATCTGGGTGATCCGGGCGTCCTCGATGACGAAGGATACGGCCGTGTCGTTCTCGCCGCCAGGGTCGATGCGCGCCGCAATGGCGCCATTGAGATCGACGATGAAAGCACTTGCGCCGGGCGCGATCTCGGCGAAGCGGGCCAGCACCGGGGCGAGCTTCGCGGCCCCGCGGACCGGCTTCGGGATGGTCGGTGCCAGGCCACCGCCGTCGCCCACGACGAGCACGTCGGGAGCCAGCACCTTGAGCAGCCCGGGAACGTCGCCGGTGGTCAGCGCGGCGAGGAACCGCTTGACCACCCGCTCCTGTTCGGTCCGGCTCACCGACCTCCGCGGCCGGCGCGCCGCCACGTGCTTGCGGGCGCGGGTCGCGATCTGGCGCACCGCCGCAGGTGACTTGTCCAGCGCCTTGGCGATCTCGTCGTACGGGACGTCGAAGACCTCACGGAGCACGAAGACCGCGCGCTCCGTCGGTTGCAGCGTCTCCAGTACCGCCAGCATGGCGATTGACACGCTCTCCGCGAGCTCGACGTCCTCGGCGACGTCCGGGCTGGTCAGCACGGGTTCGGGCAGCCACTCGCCGACGTACTCCTCGCGCTGCCGCGCGAGCGTGCGCAGCCGGTTGAGGCAGAGCCGGGTCACGATCCGCACGAGATACGCCCGCGGGGCCCGGATCTCGCAGCGCTTGTCGTCGACCAAGCCGGCCCACCGCAGCCAGGTCTCCTGCACCACGTCCTCGGCGTCGGCGACCGAGCCGAGCATCTCGTAGGCGACGGTGAACAGCAGGCTGCGGTGGGCGACAAAGGGATCCTCGCTCATCACACGGACGCTACTCCCGGTCGCGGGGCCAGCGGCTTCAGGCCGCACGCGGCGGCGAAGCCGTCGGACTCGATGCCGAGCGCCACGTTGCTACGCGTACTCATGTTCGCGAAGGCGATCACCGAGGTGAGCTCGACCACGGCGGCAGGTCCCAGCTCGGCGTGCAGCCGGTCCACCAACTCGTCGGTCACGGTCGGCGGTGTCTGGCTGATCGCCTCGGCGTACTCCAGGACGTCCCGCTCCAGCGCAGTGAAGACGTCCGCCTCCCGCCACCGCGGGATCTCCCGCGCCTTCTCCACGTCGAGCCCCCTGTTGCGGGCCTCGAAGTAGCCGAAGTCCAGGCACCACGTGCAGCCGACCAGCGACGCGACCGCCATGTGGGCGAACGATTTCAGCCCTTCGTCGCAGGCGTCCCACTTCTGCAGCTTGCCGCCGAGACCGGAGATGGCGAACAGCGCTTTGGGGTTGTGCCAGTAGACGCCCAGCATCGTCGGCACCTTGCCCAGCTTTTTCTCGATCATCCGCTTGATCAGCGCCCCCTTGACGCCGGTGATCTCGGTCGGCGGGATGCGGGTGGTGTGCTCCATGTCTCCTCCTGTGTCGGTGGCTGCGCAGACGGGTTGGTAGGTCGTCGCGCCATGGAGACACCGGCCAAGCCGCAGGTGTGACATGGCGCGCGAAGATGTGTTGCCCGACGTCGGCGCAAACGGATTTCCTCGGTGAGCTTTTCGCGGGAGGTCAGCCGTCAGCTGCCGATCCCGCGACGGCTCGGGTGGCCGGAATCCGGCTGATCCATAGTGCGGACTACCGTCCGCTACCGGTCGAGCTCACGGCCGGCACCCTTTACCAGTCAGGCGTCACCGTCAACGAGTACCGGCGAACGAGCGGCTGAGCGCGGACCGCGGCGGGCCCTAGCCTGAGTAATCTGTCCCGGCAGGTGTCCTGATCCCAGTAGATCTAGCGGAGGTGTTCATGTCCACGGGTCGTGGTGTGCGTCGAATGCTGTCCGCGAGCGAGCCTGCCCGTGCGGTGGTCGATGCTTGCGCCTTGGTCGCCGGTCTTCCGCTGATCCGCCGGGCTCCGCGAGGAGAGCCGCACCCGGTGCTGGTCCTGCCTGGGCTGCTCGGCTCAGACGCCTCGACCATGGCGTTGCGTCGATGGATCCGGCATCTCGGCTATCCGGTGGCCGGGTGGGACCTGGGCCGCAATCGCGGACCCACTCAGGCGGTGGTGGAGGGGTTACCTGCTCTGCTCGACGCGTTGGTCCAGCGTCACGGTGAACCAATCACCGTGGTGGGCTGGAGCATGGGCGGCATCTTCGCTCGCTCGCTCGCACTGCGGCGACCTGACGCCGTCCGACAGGTGATCTCTCTCGGTTCGCCATTGGGCGACGCGGAATCCGAGACCGTCGGAACTCCGGGTGAACGGCTGTATCAGCGACTGGCTCACCTCCACGTGCAGGAGGAAATCCGCCCTTCGGGCGCGTCACTGAGTGAACCGCTGCCGGTGCCGAGTACCGCGGTGTTTTCCCGATGGGACGGCATCGTCGACTGGCGCACCTGTCTGCAGATCAGCGGGCCGATCAGCGAGAACGTTGAGGTCCGAGCCAGTCATCTCGGTCTGGGTCACCATCCTGCCGTGCTCTGGACGGTCGCCGACCGACTGGCTCAGCCGACCGACCAGTGGCGGCCTTTCCAGATTCCGAGCCGGGGCCCGCTCTCCGCCCTGTTCGGGGATCCCACGGCCGACGAGGTCGGAGGCGTGCGAAGTAGCGGACAGGGATAACGCCGCCACTGCCATCCGTTGCAGCCAGACGTATCACTGGCCGGCAGCGTGGGTGGTTGCCCGATGCGTGGTTCGGTGAGTCCAGCACAGGGCAACTACGATCTTCTCGGTCCCACCTTGGCGCGCGACACGTGCGTGCAGGTCTGCGCGCCGGTCGACGTCTCCGGGTGACCTTGGACCGTGATCAGGCACAATCTGATGCGCTCAGCCGTAAGCATCAGATTGCGCCTGACCCCGGACATTCCTACTTGGCCCAGAACACGTAAACGGCGCCGTAGGGAACGGCTGTCTTTTCCCCGTCGGTGCACGCTCGGGTCGGAGCGGTGCCACCCGACGTATTGAGCCGCTGAATGTTCTCCACGCGGCTGAGCATGCCGTTAGCCGCCCCGCTATGGGTTTTCACGGTTAGCAGCAATTGCGGAATTGCGCCGGGCACGGCGGATTCGGCGGTCTTGCTCGCCGTCACCAGTGACCCGTCTCTGACTGACTGCCAGCTGGGGCCACCGAAATGGTGAATGAGTCCACCCGGCCCGGCCAACTGGGCCTCCGGTACCGAGGCGCCGGCGAAGGACCCATTGGCGCAGGTGTACGTCTGGGTGCCGGAGGTCACGACAAAGCTTCCGACCGGACGCAGACCTGCCGGAGGGTTCAGTGCTGCAGGCACAGCAGCTGGCGGGCGGCCGGGATCGACACGGGTATCTGCCGTCACCAGTCCCACGTTCGCCGCCATCGACGACTCAAGGGTCGAGGTGTAGGCGACCGCGCCGACGGCCAAGGTCGCTGCGGCTAGTCCACCGATGACGAAAGTCTTACCGTGCTGCTTAATGCTTAACATGCATGGGCTCCCTTACGTCGTTGAGCCGCAGCTCGCTGACCCGGATCATCCGGGGAGCCGCACGCGGTCATCATTGACGCATACGGAGCTCCGGCCGAAATAGATCACGCGCGTCGACTATTTTTTATTTAATTCCCAATCGGTGAAATTGTTGCACCGTGGAACCGCATGAAAGAATTTCAAAAGTGTTCATCCAGGGCTTTCCGCGCAATCGAATCGCCGCTCTGTGTGACGGGCGAGAGGTGGATCACACAACAACAAGGGCCCGCCCGGCGAATGCCGGACGGGCCCTTGAAGGTGCTGACACTAGTCGAGCAGGTGCTCCATCGCCCGCTTGATGAAGCTGGTGCGAGCCGCGTCCGTCGTCAAGCCTTCGACGCCGAAGCCGACGAAGACGCTGTCGTCGGTGACAACGCCCGCGCCCTCTTCGAACACCGTCTGGGACCGGCCCCAGTCATTGGCGGCCGCAGCGGAACCCTCGGCCGGACCGGAGACGGTCCACGCGCCGAGATCAGTCTCGAACGAGGTGTCCGAGACCGTCGCACCGCCCGAGGTCACCTTGGCATCGTCGACGAACACGCCGATGCCCTGGGTGCCCCAGTCGCTGACGTAGGAGATCGACAACTCGACCTTCTTGCCCGCGTAGGCAGCCAGGTCGACCGACCATTCCTGCCAGCCGTTGGACTTGCCGGAGGCCGCGTTCCAGGTCCCGGTCGTGCCCGTGGCCGAGCAGTCGGCGCCCTGGTAATGGTCCAGGAACGGGTGGATGCTCCGCCAGCCGGCGGCGCAGCTTTCGCCGGTCTCCTGAGTGGTGTGACCGTTGGCGTCCGGCAGCGTCGTCCAGTCGTTCTGGCCCACGGTGTGCGCCTCGACCATCATGTAATCCCAGTCTGCCTCAGTGTCGTAAGAGGTCTGGAACGTGAGCTTGCCGTCGGTCTTGCCCGTCAGGTCGACCGTCTGGGTCAGCCGCTTGTAGGAGACATCCGCCTGCTTGCTGTAGGCGTACCAGGCACCGGTTTTCGGGTCGAACGGCGCACCGCCCGGCCGGTCCCACTTGATCGGCGCGGAACTGCTGAACTGCGGGAACTGCGCCTTGGGAAGGAAACTCGACGTGGTCAGGAACGAGGCGGTGTGGTCCTGGTTGTTCGCCGAGTCCCCGCCGTTGAGCGGGCTGACAAAGCCGTTGAACGTGCCTGCCGCACCCTTCACCGGATACGCATCGCCGTTGGAGTCGCTCCCGCCGTTGTCGACGTAGCTGAAGGCACCGAGGTAGTACTGCAGGAAGTCGTTCGCCAGCGGCAGGCACGGCGGCTGCGTACGAACGGTGCACTCTGGCTGGGCCGGGACGTCCGGCTCATAGAAGTACAGGCCGTCGGCACCCGAGGCGAGCCCGGCGTTCTTGCCGGTGTAGAGCAGCTTGCCGCCCTCGTTGAGGTAGCTCCGGACGGCCAGTTCGACGTCCAGTGACAGCTTCGCCGCGGTTCCGCCGGGCTGGCCGACAGCGCGGGTGATGGCGTCGTTACCGGTCTCCCAGACCACGGCCTTGTAGTGGCCGAGGACGCCGAGCGGGTCCGGTGCGGTGCGACCGTTCTTGTCCACGTCGTAGACATCGGAACTGTAACCCGCAGCGGTCAGCGCCTTGACGTACGTGGCGGCGTACTTGGCCTCGGTGCCGCCCTGGACCGGGCTGGCCCCGGTGACGTCCTCGCTCGCGAGCACCAGCACCTTGCCGCCGATGTCGTCGGCGACCTTGTAGGTGAAGCGCTCGCTGGTGATCTCGGTATCGCCCTTACGTGCGGTGAACCAGGCCTCGACCGTGTCACCGGGCTCGGTGGTGGGCTTGACCGAGGCACGGAATTCGCCGTAGTAGATCTTGTTCTCGTCGCCGAACTTCTCGCCGCCGCGCCACTCCTTGGCCTGCACCCCATGAGTGCGGCCGCCGTTGATCGAGTACTGCAGGTGCAGTCCCTTGAGGGAGCGACGGGCCTCTACGGCGATCGGCTGGCTCTTGCCGTGCGAAACCGCGAACTTGTGGATGACCAGGTCCGGCGTCGTCCGGTTGACCACCGAGACGGGCTGGTCCGGGGTCTGGGCAGACTTGGCGGTCGCGATGGCGAGCGGCAAGTTCTTCAGGAACTCGTCCTGGATCAACTTCTCGTCGTCAGGGAAGTTGAAGACGCTTGCGCAGGCCGCAGGTTCCCACTGGTCGGCGGGATTGAGGGCACTGACCGTCTGGCAGGTCGACAGCTCCGGCGTGACGGTCAGGACGTCGTGCTTGTTGACCATGTGACCGTCGGTCTCGCCGTTGGTGGTGTAGAGCTGCGCGCCCAGCTCGGGCTCGTATCCGGGCACCGCCGGGTGGTCGTGGTCACCGAGGAGCGCCTCGTACACGTTGTCGTCCGGGCTCGGTGTCTGGGTCTGCCAGCCGACCCCGTAGAGCAGCAGCTCAGCCGCCGAGTGATAGTTGATCATGTATTTCGGGCGGAGCTTCTTGACGAAAGCGTCCTGCACCTTGGTCTCAGGCTCGGAGTTCGGCGCAGTGCCGCGGTAGGTCTCGCTGTCCGGTGACGGCGAGGAGCCCTCGTTGTCGTAGCCCCACTTGTACGCAAAGTTGCGGTTGGGGTCGACGCCGTCGCCGGGCGTGATCTTGCCGTCGCTGTTGTTGTCGTGGGTGTTCTTGCGCCACAACCGGAATTCAGGATTGAACGTCAGGTCATAGCCATCGACGTTGACCACCGGAAGGAACCAGACATCGGTGGTGTCGATGATCTTGGTGATCTCGGCGTTGGTGCCGTAGTTGTCGAGGAAGTAGTGCATCTGCCGACGCACGTTCTCCGGTGTGATCCACTCCCGGGCGTGCTGTGCCGCCTGGAATACCACCGCCGGGCGATCGCCCGGCATCTTCTGGGTAGCAGCGCCTTTCGTCACCCGGATCGCGGTGATCGGGGTGCCCTTCAGCGACAGCCCAAGATCGACGGCCTTCGCGATGGCCGGATGATCGGCGGCCGCCTTGACGATCTCCTCGCGGATGTTGCCGGCTCCCAGATAGGGACGGAACACCTTGTCCGACGCGGCCAGCGCCTTGAGCCTCGTGGTCGCCTTGATCGTCTTGGCAGCCAGCGGCACGCCCTTGGCCCGCAACGCCGCAGCCTGATGGCTACTCATCACGACTTCGGTGGCCACCTTGCCGCCCGAGGCTGCGCCTAGGGAGATGTCCTCGTGGTCGAGGCCCAGGCCGCGTAACTGCTGCACCTGTTCTGGGGTGAGTTGGCCGGTAAAGGCCTCGATCCGGTCGGAGCCACTCGGTGCCGCCGAAACTGTTGTGGCCGGTGCGGCCATCAACAGTCCGGTGCCTAGCACCAACGCGGCGAAGCCCGAGGTCGCGGTGCGCCTCATCACATCTCCTGTACGGGGGGTCGCTGAAGAGAGCCCGCATGACACGGAGCTCTCCTCGGAAGGGGGTAGATCAACAGCTCTGGGATGTTCCCATAGTCATTGGCCTTTGTCAGGACTTGCGCTGTTCACAAAATGGCAACAAAGGTGTGGCACTGGATGCCGAGAATACTTGCTGGCCCGACCAAATACCCGGAGCGACATACGCGCCGCCACGCCGACGTCGGCATCGGGTCCGGCCATACCAGGGCGTTGGCTGGGTCGCAATTGTCTGTGGAGGGAATCGAGCACGTCCTCAATTCGGACGCTGAAATGTCAGCGCCCGAGCACGGCAACCGCCCAGTTCCGGCCGGGCGCCCTCGTGCTGAGCACCCGGTAGCCCAGATCGGACAACTGCTTGGGAAGGCAGCGCCGGACGAAAACTGACGTCCGCTCGTCCTTCTTGCGAGAGCAGGCGGCCAGGGTCGAACGTTGCAGGAAGAGCACCCGCGGGGCGCCACGCAACTCGGCGGCGACTCGACTGTCCGGTTCCCTCAGCGGCCAGATCCTGCGACTGGTGCGCTGCACGTGCGTGCCGACCAGTCGACCGCTCTCGTCGAAGCCGTAGGCGGCAAGCACGATGGTCGCCGTCCGGTCTGATGTCAGCACCGGTAGCTCGGCGTTCGACCCGGCCGAGATCAACGCCAGCACGGGTCGGACGTCCTCGCTGTGACCGTCTGGCGAGCGGACCGCCTGCAGCGAGGGCACCTGCGCCCAGGTAGTGAGGGTGAGCACGAGCGCCCCGGCCACGAGGCCGGCCGCCCGCCCAGCTTGCGGCTCGGTGCCCAGCCGGGCACTGGCCGTCCGGGCCAGTTCGCCCACGGTGATCAGCCCCAGTCCGGCGAGGATCGCCCAGCCGGGAAGGGTGAAGACGAGGTACCGCATCCGTAACAGCCCCGGCAGCACCAGCGAGAGGGGCAGCACGACCACCAGTGGGACGACGGCCCAGGCCACCGCGGTTCGGGCGATCGTGATGTCCTCCCCCCATCCGGTGCGGCTCAGGCCAACCAGGACCAGCAGGGCCAGCAGGCCGAATCCCAGCAGCGGCGCTTCGCCGACGGTGAACAGGCGCGACATCGTCGTCCCGATCAGGGCTGGCGTCGGTGGGAGGCTGGTGCCCGGGCCGTGCGCATAGGCAGCAGCCAGCACCGCGAACGGGGAAACGAGCGCGGCGCCAACGGCTGCAGAGCCGGCCGTCCACCGCATGTCGCCGATGCGCCGTCCGGACGGCGCGGTCCATGCCGAAGCGACCAGGTGGGCGACCACCACGGTGGCGCAGAGCAGGTGGGCGTTCACCACCGCCACCACGGACAGCGCGTACAGCAGGCCCCGCCGCCGACTGGGAGCATCCATCAGCCTGCTCCAAAGGATGGTTGAGACCACCGCAGCGAGCATCGTGAAGGCGTACGGACGCGCTTCCTGTCCGTACCGGGACAGACCGGCGGTCAGAAGCAGGAGGGTACAACTGGCTAGCCCGAGCCGCGGCGATATCCGTTTGGTCAGCCAGGCACCGAGCAATCCGACGCTGAGCGCGGCGGCAACCGCCGAGGGCCAGCGGTACAGCACCTCGCGGTGCTCGTCCAGACCCGGCACCAGGTCCGCGGCACTGGTGAGGAGTTTGAGCAGCAGGTAATACGGGACGAGCGGCGCTTCCGCCCCGCGCAGCAGCGAGAAAATGGCGGACCAATGCCGCTGGGTCGCCACCACCGAGGCGCTCTCATCGACCCAGAACGCCGGCCGTCCCAGTCCCCAGCCAAGCACCACGAATGCCGCGAGGCCTGTTCCCAGCCCGATGTTGAGGGCGGGACCGCGCCTGGCAAGACTGCCTCTCAATACCGGGCTCTTAGCATCGCAAGAAATTAACAGATCCGGCTTGGGTGGGTTGATCAACCCGTTACTGCAATGCCCGGATTAAAGTGTCACCGGCTGATTGAAACTCATGCGCCTGCGAGAGGCGATCACCAGCGGCCGTCGCCCACGATCCCGAGCAGTTTCATCCGGTTCAGGCTGTCCGGTGACACCGGGCTCTCGGCTGGAGGTTCGTCGAGCAGGGTATTCTGTTCTTCGATGGGCACTTTGGCGGTCCGCTCAAGATCGTTGATCGGAATACGGTACTTCTGGCCACTCTGATCTGCGTCCATCTAACAATCATGACCGATGCGGAAGGCGCCGCAAAGCACCGCCTCACCCGGAGGGCCGAGTGGTGTTGTGCGTTGCCGGGCGCGCCGAGTTACCCGGCATTTCGAACGGCCCCGACTGGTGAGGGCAGCCGCGCCACTGGACGAAATTGACATGGCGACCCTGGCCCGCCTGCCTGTGCCCGGCATACTCATACGGCACCCTGTACCGATGGCAGTAGAAGACATCCCGGTCCCCCAGGCGCTTGAACTTCGCGACGAACTTGCGCGCTGGGAGTGGCTGCCGAAAGCCTGGAAAGAGCTGCCCGCTGAGTCGAGGAGAAACTACGACGACTGGGTGCGGGGCAGCAGTTCGCCCCGCAGCGCGCGACGCCGGGCCAAGGCCGTGGCCCGGCGGTGCTACACCAGGCGCCCGTGGGCCGGGCGCCCGAAGCGAATGCTCCAGGCAGTGACGGACCGCCTGACCCAAGCTCCCGAGACGGGCCCCCACGAACCGACACCCGGCGGTTGACGCTCCTTCGCAGGTTCCCTCATCCACGGGGTCTGTAGAGGTGTTCGATCGACGTGCGTCCCACCCTGGTGGTCCATCGCACCTACTTGCGAAGCCGTTGGATCACCATGGTTACGACGTAGGTCACACCCCCCAGGGCGTACGGGCTGCTGTCCCGCGCCTGTGCAAGTTCCATGTGAAAGAACCGCCGGGACCAGGTCACGGTCATCGGCGCACGTGCACTGACAGGCCTGCCTCGTGGGTGCTGGCTTCCACCGGAGCCCGCCTGGTCGACTGGCGTTCCAGGGCCGGGCGACCGGCTCCCGCATCGATGACACGGATCTTCGGTGCACGTCCGGGCGCTCGTGTCTGCCCGCAGAAGGCGGTCTCGAGGGCGGAGCCGTCCGGCACGGTGTCGGGCAGCCAGCGCTCGACGGTGTCCTCCAGTCGCTGTCCGCCGCGTCAGCCTCAACGGCTCGGGTACGAGGGTGGATCTGCGAGTGTTCATGGCACAACCTCCAGTAGATCGTGCCGAGGGTGAGGAGTGGGCGCGGTGTTCGCCCGGGGGTACGCGGGCCGGCAGAAGGTGTAGAGCAGAGGTGCAACGGGGGGCATGGCGCAGGACGTTGAGGTGACCAGGGTACTGGAAACCCGCGCCGTATCCGATTGGCAAAATGATAATGGTTACCATTAAGCTGCAAGAGTGATGAATAAACGACCGATCCGGTCGACGATGTCGAAGCGATTCCTGGCCACTGGGGCCGGGCTGGCCATCCTGCTGGCCGGCTGCGGAGGCGGTGCTGAACCAGCCGAGCGGGACCCGAATCGGCCGCTGACGGTGGTGGGGCAGTTCGAGGTGCACAGTGTCGACCCCGCCACTGCCGCTGGCGCTTTCACTCGGCTCCAGGTCGCCGAGACTCTGGTGGACACCGATCTGCGCGGGGTGCTGGAGCCCGGCCTGGCCACCCAGTGGAAGGTTTCGGCCGATCAGCGGGAGTGGCGCTTCTCCCTCCCGACCGGCGTCGTGTTTCATGACGGCACAGCGCTGACCGCCGAGAACGTTGCCTCGGCGCTCAATATCGCCCGGACGAAGGATGGCCCGCTGGCGGACGTCGCCGTCCGCGAGATCGCCGCCGACGGGCCGTCCACTGTCGTCGTCCGGCTGCGCACGCCGTTCGCGCCGTTGCCGGCGGTGCTGGCCGACACCAGCGCGCAGATCCTGGCGCCCGCCTCTTACCAGGGCGACGGAACGGTGACCGAGGTGATCGGATCCGGTCCCTATCGGGTGCAGCAGCTGAAGATCCCGCAGGGCATCGAGATCACCGCGTTCGATCGCTGGCGAGGCAAGCAGCCGGCCGTCGAGCGGGTCAGCTACCAGGCCGTGGGTCGCTCCGAGAGTCGCGCCCTGATGGCCGAAAGTGGTCAAGCAGAGGTTACTTTCGGCCTGGATCCGGTCAGCCTCAACCGCCTGCGCAAGGACGACGACCTGCGGATCGACGCGATCACCCAACCCCGCACCATCCAGCTCAAGGTCAATGCCGGCCACCCGACTCTCCGGGACGTCCGGGTCCGCCGGGCCCTCAGCTTGGCCCTGGACCGGTCGGCGATGGCCACCGCGCTGCTGCGCGACCCGGAAATGGCTGCCACCCAATTGTTTCCGCCGTCGCTGCCGGACTGGAATCAGCCATCGTTGGCTCCGCTGACCCACGATCTGTCCGCCGCGCGCGCCCTGCTCACCGAGGCGGGCTGGACTCCCGGCACCGACGCCGTGCTGACCAAGGCCGGGCGTCCGCTCACGCTGACGCTGCGCACCTTCCCGGACCGGCCCGAGCTGCCAGTCCTGGCTACGGCCATCCAGGCGCAGCTCAAGAAACTAGGCGTCACTGTGGACGTGCAGGTCGGAAACTCCAGTGAGATCCCGGCCGGACACCAGGACGGAACGCTTGAACTGGCGCTCTACGCAAGGAATTTCTCGTTGGTGCCGGACCCGCTGGTAACGATGCTGACGGACTTCGCGCCCAAGGGTGCGGACTGGGGGGCGATGGGTTGGACCAGCCCGGCGCTGACCCGCACGCTGACGGACCTGGCCGACGGGATCGACTCCGCCGGTGCCGCCGCTGGTCGCCGGCAGGTAGCCGAGATCATGCAGGCCGAACTGCCGGTGATCCCGGTTGCCTGGTATCGGATGAGCGCGGCGGTGAACACTCAGATCGACGGGTTGACTATCGACCCACTGGAGCGTTCCTGGCGGCTGGCCGACCTGTCCTGGGCGAGCTGACCAGGCCATGTCAACGCTGATCACCAAGCCGCAGAACGCGTTGGGTCCAGGCTTGCGGGTGGTGGGTCGCCGGGTCGGCCAGGGCATCGCCGTCGCCGTGGCCGTGTCCACCGCCTGTTTCGCGATCGTGCAGAACCTCCCGGGTGACATCGCGTTCCGGATCGCCGCCGGGCGTTACGGCTACGACCGGGTGGACGCCGCCTCGGCCGCGACGATTCGCGTCGAACTCGGCCTGGACCAGCCGGCCTGGCGGCAATTGCTGCACTGGCTGGGCGATCTGCTCCGATTCGACCTCGGTACCTCGCTGGTCACCGGCGGGCGGGTGGCCTCGGAACTGGCCCACCACCTGGCCGCCAGTGTCCACCTGGCTGCCGTCGCGCTGCTGATCGCCCTGGCGCTTGGCGTCACGATCGGGGCGCTGGCCGCCCAGCGACCGGACGGATGGCTGGACCGGATCACCACTTTCGGGGTGTCCGGGGTCCGCGCCGTGCCTCCGTTCCTGCTCGGGCTGGTCCTGATCCTGGTCTTCTCCGTGCATCTGGGCGTACTGCCGGCTGCTGGTCACGGGGGCAGCACGAATGTGGTGCTGCCGGCCATCACGCTGGCCCTGGGCCTGGCCGGGCTCTTCGCCCGGATCACCCGGGACACCGTGGTGCAGGTACGCCGCTCGGAGTATGTCCAGTTCGCCGCCACCAAAGGTCTGTCCGAGCGCCTCGTCCTGATCCGGCACGTGCTGCGCAACACCGGCGTCACCCTGGTTTCCTACGTCGGGGTCCAGGCGCTGATCCTGATCGAAGGTGTGGTCGTGGTGGAGTCGCTGTTCGCTTGGCCAGGACTGGGGCATGCGCTGGTGCACGCCATCTTCTGGCGGGACATCCCGATGATCCAGGCCACCGCGCTGGCGCTGGCCCTGCTGGTGGTCGTGCTGAACACGCTGGTGGACCTGACCGCAGTGGCCATCGACCCGCGCCCGCGCCGCACGGCGGAGATCGCATGACCGCCGATCGCGTGACTGCCGAGAGTTCGCCCACCGCAGCCGCTCCAGCCACCGAACCCCCTCGGCCCACCGAACCCCATCGGCCCACCGGATCCACTGGTCCCGCTGCGGTTGAACCGGTCACCGCGACGCCGCGGCGCTGGTGGCGCTCGTGGTGGCTCGGCCCGGGCCCGCTCGCTGGCCCGCTCGTCCTGACGTCCCTGCTGCTGTTCGCCCTGATCGGACCCGTGCTGTGGCCGGATCACGCGGCCCAGGACCTGTCCCGGTTCCTGGAGAGCCCGAGCCTGACCGAGCCGTTGGGACGCGACCACCTCGGCCGCAGCGTCGTGGCCCGACTGGCCCACGCCACCCGGCTTTCGCTGCTGCTGGCCGTGCTCTGTGTCACCACTGCCCTGCTAGCCGGGACCTTGCTCGGACTGCTGGCGGCCTGGCGGGGTGGCTGGATCGACGCCGCCCTGCGCGGCCTGTCCGAGACCCTGATCGCGGTGCCTGCCCTGCTGATCGTGCTGATCTTCGCGGCACTCGCGGACGGCGGGCTGTGGACTCTGTACATCGGGATCGCGCTGGCCCAATGGGTCGAGTACTTCCGGGTGGTGCGTGCCCGCAGCGGTCTGATCCTAGCCACCCCAGCGGTGGAAGCGGCCGGGTTGCTGCAGTTGGGTCCGGTGCATGTGCTGCGCCGGCAGTTGTGGCCCGAACTGGGGCCGCTGCTGATCACCATGGCCACCTTCGGTCTGGGCACCTCCGTCCTGGCCCTGTCCACCCTCGGCTTCGTCGGGGTGGGAATACGCCCGCCCACTCCCGAGATCGGCCTGATGATCACCGAAGCGTTCCCGTTCTACGCCGAGGCCCCGTGGATGTCCGTGGCCCCGGTCCTGGTCCTGTCCACATTGCTGATCGGGTTACTCGCCCTGCGCCGCAAGGAGATCCCAGCATGAGCGAGAAGCGGCGCGACGGCGCCTGGACGGAGGCCGCACGCAACGACGAAGTCGCTTGTGGGCGGCCGGAGGAAGTCCCCCACCCTGACGGGCGGGCGGTGCCCCCGTTCGTCATGAGGCGCCGCGCCCGAGCGAATCGAAGGAGCATGAGCGACGCGCCCGAGCGAATTGAGGGCTCATGAGTGTGCAGTTGCGCGACATCGTCGTCAGCCATGACGGTCATCGCCTCGTCGACGTGCCGCAGCTGAGCCTGGAGCGTGGCCGGCCGGTAACCATCGTTGGGGCCAGCGGCTCCGGCAAATCGCTGCTCGCGCACGCGATGATGGGGACGCTCGCGGCCAACCTCGACGGCACCGGCAGCCTGGTGCTCGCCGGCGCCGGCTACGACATCGCCGACCAGCGGGCCCGCCGGCCGCTGTGGGGACGGCAGCTGGCCTTGCTCCCGCAGGAGCCCGTGCTGGCACTGGATCCCACCATGCGAGTGCGCGAGCAGGTCGCCGAGGGAGCGGCCACTTTCCGTGGCGATCGGGCCGGGGCCCGGCGGGGCGCGCAGTCCCTGCTGTCCGTCCTGGGCCTGGGCGATGAGTCTCGGGCCTACCCGCACACGCTCTCCGGTGGGATGGCCCAGCGTGTCGCCTTCGCCGCCGCCACCATTGGCGGAGCTTCGGTGTTGATCGCTGACGAGCCGTCCAAAGGCCTCGACCGGCAGGCCCGAGCCGACCTGGCTGCGCTGCTGTGCCGGCACGTCGAGGGCGGAGGGGTCCTGCTGACCATCACCCACGACCTCGACCTGGCCCGGAAACTCGGTGGGGAGGTCCTGGTGATGCGGGACGCGAGCGTGGTCGAGCAGGGCGAGGCGGCGCAGGTCCTGACCACCCCGCGCAGCGACTACGCCCGCCGGTTGCTGTCGGCCGAACCGGCCACCTGGGACCGCCCGTGGATGGGCGCCGGAGCCGAACCGGCCGCGGGCAGCGCGCTGATCACCGGACGCGATCTGGCCAAGTCGTTCGGCTCCAAGACGCTGTTTCGCGACCTGAGCGTCAGCGTCAGCGCCGGAGAACGGGTCGCGATCAGCGGCCCTAGCGGATCGGGCAAGACCACCCTGGGCAACATCCTGTTGCGGTTGACGCCACCCGATAGCGGCCGGGTCGAGCACTCCGACCAGCTGGGTAGCGGGCGGCTGCAGAAGCTCTACCAGGACCCTGCTTTGTCTTTCCCGGCCCGGGTTCGGCTCCAGGACGCGCTCGGGGATGTCCTGCGCCGACACCGGGTCGACCAGGCTGACCTGCACGAACTACTGGACAGCCTGCGCCTGCCAGCCGCGCTGCTGCTGCGGCGACCCGGTCAGGTCTCCGGTGGTGAACTGCAGCGGCTGGCCATCATCCGGGCCATGCTGCTCAACCCGGCGCTGGTGTTCGCCGACGAGCCGACGTCTCGGTTGGATCTGATCACCCAGCAGGAAACCGTCGACGCGTTGATGACCCAGGTGGACCGTCAGCAGTGTGCGCTCGTCCTGGTCACGCACGACGAGGCCCTGGCGACCGCGCTGGCGCGACGCCGAATCGACCTCGCGGATACCGTCCAAATCCGCCGGTGATCATGCACGAAGTGACAGCACGCGGGGCAGATGGCAGATGTGTCACTTCGCGCCTGATCACGACCGGGTCGGGGTGCCCGATTCGTCGCCTTGCCACCGAACGTGTCGCCCCTGTCTCCCGTGATCATGCACGGTTGCTCGCGTGGGGATGAGGCGTGCTGGTCCCTTTCGGGATGATCTTGGTGCCTTCAAGTGGTTGCCGGTCTTGACCTGGTAACTGGGCCGATACCGGCAACCACTTCGCGGCTGAGCGCGCGCCCGCACCTGCTCACTCTGGGCCGATTGACGTGGCGATAGGGTCTGCAAATGGTGATCTTTCGTCCCGCCGGGGTGGCCAGCAATGCCCGTGACGTGGAACGGGAAGCAGGGCCTAGTTGTCCGTGATGATGGTGCGGGCGACCTGTACCGCGCGGTCGATGGGGACGGCGAAACCGATGCCGATGTTGCCGGCTCGGGCGGACGTGGTGGCGATAGCGGTGTTCACGCCGACGACCCGGCCCTGCAGGTCCACCAGCGGGCCGCCGGAGTTGCCGGGGTTGATGGAGGCATCGGTCTGGACCATCGGACGGGACGCGCCGAGCCGTGAGGTTCGGTCCAGCGCACTGATGATTCCGGCGGTGACGGTGCCGGACAGGCCGAGCGGCGAGCCCACCGCAATCACCGGTTGCCCGATCCGTAGCGCGGAACTGGTACCGAGCTGCGCGGCGTCGGGGGCATCCGTAGTCACTCGCAGGACCGCGATGTCCTCGTCCTGGTCGCCGCCCACGACCTGCGCGCTGACCCGCTGCCCGCCGGCCAGCACCAGGCTCACCTGCGAGACACCTTGAACCACATGCTGATTCGTGATCACGTGGCCGGCGTCGTCGATGACAAAGCCGGAGCCGGTCCCCCGCCCAGCGACGACCTGGACGACGCTGGGCAGGATGCTGCGGGCGGCGGCCTCGGTGTCCGGGCGGGTCGATGCGGACTGCGGTGCCGACGACTGCTGCACGATCGTTGAGCTGGTGCGCTCGTCGAACGCCGTCCAGGCGACTCCGGCACCGGCAACGCCACCGGCGAGGATGGCAACGAGAACGAACGGAGTGACTCGGCTGGGGCGCCCCGGTGGCCGCGGCTCACCCCAGTCGGGCTCGGACGTCGCAAGCGGCGTGGGCGCCGGTGATTCAGCGGCCATCGGTTTGGTGGCGGTGTGCGTGGCGGCGGGGCGATGTTCGGGAACGAAGTCCGGTCCCGCAGGTGTCCCGAGGCCAGGCCAGGATAGTGACATGATTCATCCTTTCCGGTGGCTCAGACGAGTGGCTCAGACGAGCCGGGCGAACCACCGCAGCGACAGGGCGGCCGCGGTGAGCAAGAACAGGAAGGCCAGCGCCGCCAGGTAGGGCGTTACCTCGCGGGCCTCGGTGCGCCACCCGATCAAGGACCCGATGTCGTCGTAGACGGCGCGCAGCTCGTCGCGGCTGGCTGCGGTGTACGCGGTGCCACCGGTCTGCTCGGCCAGGCGGGCCAGTGCCGCCTCGTCGACCGGCACCCGCACCTGGCTCCCGTCTTCACCATCGATGACGCCGTCCGGGGTGCCGTACGCGATCGTTGAGATCGGAACTCGCGCCTCGGTAGCCGCCGTGGCGGCCTGCTCCGGCGTTCGTCCCGTGGTGTTCGTCCCGTCCGAGAGCAGCACGATGCGCGCGGGCACCTGACTGTTGCCGGTCTGCGCCGTCAGTCCGGCGACCTGCTCCAGCGAGGTGAAGACGGCCTCACCGATCGCCGTGCGCTCGGCCATCCGCAGACCCGCCAACGCCTGCTTGGCCGCCTCGTGGTCGGTGGTGGGAGCCGAAAGGACGGACGCAGAACCGGCGAAGGCGACCAGGCCCACGTTGACCTCATCGGGTAGTTCGTCGATGAAACGCTCTGCGGCCTCGGTCGCCGCCTGCATCCGGTTGGGTGCGACATCTGCGGCCTGCATCGAGATGGAGGTGTCGATGGCGACGACGACGGTGGCCCGTTCCCGAGGCACGCGCATGTCCACTTCAGGCCGGGCGGCGGCGGTGGCGAGCAGCACGAGGGAGAGCAGCGCGAGGCCCCCCGTGACGTATCGGCGCCAGGCCGGCCGCTCCGGCGCAACCCGGTCCAACAACGGCAGCGAAGCGAAGCGGACGGCGTAGCGTTCGCGGCGGCGGCGAAGCACGACCGCGGCGACGGCCAGCGCGACGACGGGCAGGAGCAAAAGCAGAAACCACGGGGACAGAAAGGACATCAGCGAACCCTTCGACGACGCGCCAGCGCGAGGCGGCGGGATCGGACCGCACGGATCAGCTCGGGAACCCAATCCCGGTCCGTACGAAGACTTATGTGCGCGGCGCCGCAGGATCGGACGGCGGCAGCGACTGCCGTGCGCTGTGCCTGGGCTGCCGCCGCGTACCGGGCCCGCAACCGCGCATCCCCTGTCGCGACGTCCCGCCGCCGGCCGGTCTCGGGATCGACCAGCACGAGGTAGCCGACGTCCGGCAGCTCCAGCTCACGCGGATCGACGACTTCCAGGACGACGACATCGTGGCGGGCAGCGAGCCGGCGCAGCGGCGGCTCCCAGTCGAACGGGCGCTCGATCCGGCCGCCCGGATCGAGCAGGTCACTGACAACGACCCGGACGCCGGGACGACGGTGTCGCCGTCCGAGCAGGTCGAGCACCGCGGCCAACTCGGTTGTCGAGACGCCCTCCCGAGCGCGGTGCGTCATCGGTCGCATCGCCCGTTGCGCAGCCACCCGCCCGGCGACCGGACGGGTCCAGGTCAGGCCGTCGACACCGAAAGTGACCATCCCGAGGCGGTTGCCGGGCCCATCGGTGAGCAACCCGACCGCGGCGGTGAGCTGGTCGGCCAGGTCGCTCTTCTCGGCGAGCGCGGTACCGAAGGCCATGCTGGCCGTCTCATCCAGCACCAGCCAGGTGTCGAGGGCGTGATCGGCCCGGGTTCGCCAGACCTGCGGCTGCACGGCCCGCGCGGTGACGTTCCAGTCGATCCGGCGGACGTCGTCCCCTGGCTGGTACCGGACGAGTTCCTCGGTTTCGCTGCCGGGCCCGAGCCGAAGCCCTCGGTGCTCGCCGGACAGCAGCCCGTCCAGCCGGCGCTGCACCTTCAGATCCAGCCGGCGGAATGCGCCGCTCCCGGCCAGGCCGATGGACGTCATGCCGCGTCCTGCTCGAGCGGGGCGACCTGCGGTGGTGGGAGAGCACCGAGCACCCGAGCGATGATCTGGCGGGACTCGATGCCATCGGCCAGCGCGTCGAAAGACATCACCAGCCGGTGCGCGAGGACGTCACCGGCCAGATCGGCGATGTCGGGTGGAAGCACGTAGTCGCGACCGCGTAGGAGGGCCAGGGCCCTTGCCCCCGCGACGAGGCCGAGCGTGCCGCGGGGGCTGACCCCGTGCTCGAGGATCGGCGCCAGATCGGCCAGACCATGTGCACCCGGTTGCCGGGTTGCCATCACCAGCCGGACCGCCCACTGGGCCAGGGCGTGGTGCACGAAGACCTCGTCGGCTGCCGCCTGCAGAGCCTTGACCTGCGCCAACGTGAGCACCCGGTGCGGAACCGGTGGCTTGACGCTCATCCGCTGCAGGATGGCAAGCTCTTCCTGTTCGGTCGGCTGAGGGACGTCCACCTTCAGCAGGAACCGGTCGCGCTGCGCTTCCGGCAATTCGTACACCCCCTCTGTCTCGATCGGGTTCTGGGTCGCCAGCACCAGGAACGGATCCGGCAGTGGGTAGGTGACGCCGCCGATGCTGACCTGCCGCTCGGCCATCGCTTCAAGCAGCGCGGACTGCACCTTCGCCGGCGCCCGGTTGATCTCGTCAGCCAGCACCAGATTGCCGAAGACCGGACCGAGCTCGGTGTCGAAGGTCTCCGTCGAGGGCCGCCAGACCCGGGTGCCGACAATGTCGCCAGGCATCAGGTCGGGGGTGAACTGGAGGCGATGGAACGAGCCACCAACGACGTCGGCCAGCGTCCGGACGGCAAGCGTCTTGGCCACTCCGGGCACGCCTTCCAGCAGCACGTGCCCTCGCGCCAACAGGCCGACCAGCATCCGTTCGATCATCGTGTCCTGGCCGACAACAACCCTTTTCACTTCGAACAGGGCACGCTCCAGCAATGGTCCCGCTTCGGACCCGAGTCGCTGATCCTCGATCGGGCTCACAGCCGACCCGTCACATCAGCCGGGGCCGATTCGTCCGGCGTCGGCTGCTCGCTGCCGCTGGGAGTCGGCTGCTGGCTACCGCCCGGGGTCGGCTGCTCGCTGCCGCCCGGGGTCGGCTGCTCACCTTGCTTCTGGCGAGCCCGCTCGCACTCCTCGTCCGTCTGGGTGAGTTTGGTGGTATCGCTCTGTTCAGTGCTGAGATCCGCGGTTTCGACGGCGTATCCGCTCTCCACGACGGGACCGTGCGCGGTGGCGTAGGCCATCCCGGCCCCACCGGCGGCCAGCACAGCAGCGGTCGCAGTCACCAGCAGCACCCGTCGCGGTCCCCGGTTTCCCTGTAGTACAGGCATGTCAGCTCCTTGTTGGATCGGTTGATGTGTGATCACTTCATCAGCCGAGGGCGAAAGTCAGCGCAAGCGAGAACGAAAGCCGACCGAAAGACGCATTCGCCGAACTGCGGCGACCATGGTTACGGTGTGTTGGTGAGGCTGCTGATCTTGGAGGACGAAGAGGACCTGGCTGGTGCGCTGCGGATCGGCCTGCAACGCGAGGGTTATGCCGTCGATGTGGCGACGACCTGTGCCGATGCCGCCCAGAAGCTCGCTGTCTGGGCCTACGACGTGCTGCTGCTCGACCTGAACCTGCCCGATGGGGACGGATTTGCGTTCGCCGACGACATCCGGTCGGGTCGGCTGGAGCTGGTGTCCGGCCCCGACCTGCGGATCCTGATGCTTACCGCGCGCGGCCGGCTGCCCGACCGGGTCCGCGGTCTCGATGCCGGGGCCGACGACTACATCGTGAAGCCGTTCGCCCTCGCCGAGCTGAGTGCGCGGCTGCGGGCCCTGCTGCGCCGGGAGACCCGTGGAACCTCGTCCGTCATGCAGGTC
Organism: Kineosporiaceae bacterium; assembly: GCA_031400005.1. GTDB lineage: Bacteria > Actinomycetota > Actinomycetes > Actinomycetales > Kineosporiaceae > JANNPJ01. The sequence goes on from JANNPJ010000140.1 coordinate 56,809, forward strand.
GCGGACGTCGTCCTGGACTCCGCCCGCCACATCGTGCGGCGTGGCCAGCGGGAACTGTCATTGACCCTCAAGGAGTTCGCGTTGCTGCGGTATCTGATGACCAAACCAGGCCACCTCGTGCCGGCCGAGGAGTTGCTCGAGCACGTCTGGGACGAGAACGCGGACCCATTCACCCAAACAGTGCGGGTCACGGTGGGGACCTTGCGCCGCAAACTCACTGTGGACGACGAGCCGCAACTGCTCGAAACCATTGTCGGGCGTGGATACCGGCTGCGCGAACAGCCCTCGGCCGGAGCCGTCTGATGGCCGCCCGATGCCCCGTCTGACGGCCCCTCAGGTGGCCCGCCCAGTGGCCCGCCTGAGGGCCCGGCTGTTGGCCCGGCTGTTGGCCCGGCTGGCCGTTCGCCCGGCGGCCGTCGGCCGGCTGCCGCACTGGGCTTGGACGGTGCGCGCCCGGCTGACCCTGATGACCTCCGGCTTGCTGCTGTTCGCTACCGCGGTCATCCTTTTCGCCGTCTACAGCGTGCTGTCGGCTACCGTCGAGGCCGCTCCGCTCGACCCGGTGACCGTGCAGAAGTTCGTCAAGCGGCACGACGGCACCGTGCAGTACAAGGAGGGCGCCTCCTTCCAGGCGGCGGACCTCGCCAGCGTCCAGAAAGCAGTCAACTACAGCACCTTGCAGCGGTTGCGCGACTCCTCGCTGGCTGCCCTCGCCCTGATGTTCGTCCTCAGCCTGGTCATCGGCTGGTTCGTGGCCGGCCGCATGCTCCGCCCGGTCGGACGCATCACCGCCACCGCGCAGGAGATCACCGCCACCGATCTGACCCGGCGGATCAGCGCCACCGGCCCGCACGACGAATTGCGCATCCTGGCCGACACCCTTGATGCCATGCTCGACCGGCTCGACGCCGCGTTTCGCACCGAGCGGGACTTTGTCGAAGACGTGTCACACGAACTGCGCAACCCGGTCGCCACCATCCGGGCCAACGTCGAAGCGGTCCTGGCCGATCCCGCCTCGAGCGCTGATCAGCGGCAGGAAGCCGTTGCGGTCGTGACCCGCGCGACCGACCGGATGTCCCGGCTCTTGGAGGATCTGCTGGCCACCGCCCGCCGCCGTTCCGGGGCCTTCGAGGACCGCGACGTCGACCTCCATGCCGTCACCGCCGACGCCGTCGAGCAACACCGGGTGCTGGCCGACGAACGCGCCTTGCGGTTGCGTGAACGACTCGCGTCCGGCCCCACCGCGTACGGCGAACCAGAAATGCTCGCCCGGGTGGTCAGCAACCTGCTGTCCAACGCGATCCGGCTGGCACCGGGCGGCTCCACCGTCACCATTGCGGTCGGCAGCCGCGACGGCTGGGCCTGGATCGCCGTCCGCGACGAAGGCCCAGGAATCCCCGAAGCAGAGCAACAGCAGGTGTTCGACCGCTTCGTCCGGGGCAGCAACGGGACGAAGGACACCAGCGGCACCGGGCTGGGGTTGTCGATCGCCCGCCAGATCGTCGAAAGCCACGGCGGCGAACTGGCGCTCTTCAGCACGCTGAGAATCGGCAGCACCTTCGTCGTCTGGCTCCCCGACCGGGCGGTGGCGAGAAGCGACCGTGATCCGAGCCCGCCCAAGACCGACCCACTGGGCTCCCGGACCAGCGTCTAACGCCACGCCACCGCCGTCTCCGGTCGCAAACTTAGCTTGAACTCCGGAGTCCCTAAATCCCACTCACCCGGGACGAATCCGTCACCCGATGGGCTGTGAATCTGCCTGGAATGGCTGCCTTTTGAGGTCCTTGGCGAGGTAATAGGCGAGCAGGGCGGCGAACGGATGATAGATCAACGAGGAGAATTCCTCGCGGGTGCGGTGCCGTAGCTGGGCCCGCTACCCAGCATCATCACCACCGGCGCGCGCAACGGTCTGTCCCAGTTCCTCGCAACGCCAGCCGATCTCGGAAACAGTTGCGTCGACGATGTCGGCCAGCGCGAGGATCTCGTTGTGCAGGCGCTTCGGGGCAAACTCTGGATCCGGATGACGTTCACCGTTCAGATGGACGGCGATCAGCAGTAACCCGAGCAGACTCCCCTGGTAAGTGCGCAGGCCCGGCGACGGCTGGCTGTCCGCGAGTTCGACTACCACGCGGTGCTCGGCAGCCTGCGTCACGAGGCTTCCCGGACGCCCGGTCAGGGCGAGGGTCATCGCCCCGCGATCGCGGGCCTGGGCCAGCACCTGGCCGACCCGTTCGGTGTCGCCGGAGGCGGAGGTGCCGATCACCAGCGCCCGGCGTCGGGGACCACGGGTGAACAGGTCTGGCCCGTAGGACAGCAGTCGCTGGGCGCTCAGGGCCTGACAGTCGATCCCGGCGATCGTGGTGAACGCCCACTGCGCAGCTAGGCCGGCATGGTAGGAATCTCCGTCGCCGGTCAAGTAAACCCGGTCGATCGACGTCCATTCATCGGGAGCGAGGAGGCCGTCGATCTGCTCGGCGACCGGCAGAGTCAGGCGCCGCAGATCCGCACCGAGCTGCCCGGCCTGCACCAGCATCACCGCTGGGTCGATGACGTCCATTCGCCCTCACCTTCCAACCCACGCACTTCCCACCCGGAGGCGACCGACTCGCCGTCGCGTCGGTACTGCGTCGATCATGATGTGAAATTGCCTTGGAATACTAGATCTAGTAGTTGCAGCTGTGAAAGCATCCTACATCTAGTGGTGTCGCCGCGTCGCGATGGCTTGCTGGGGCCGAGCTCTGCCACCTGACCTGCGTCGTCGTCAAAAGCGTTCTCAGACAAGGTTATACAAGCGTGCGACGGTAATTGCGGAGAGGGTGTAAAGGCAGGAGCCGTCGATCCTGAGGTGGAAGTGATCGTCGGTTCTGGACCACTGGACGTGATCGACAGTGAGGACGTGGTCGGGCTGCTGGAGCCAGGCGCGGAACGTAGCCCGGTCCAAGACGACGACCGTCCAGTCGATGATGTTCAAGGTCACCGTGGTGGCCTCGATGGTGACGTGCACGGAGGCCAGAACATGGCCCCACTGGTTGATCCGCTCGATCTCCACCTGCTCTGGTGAGTGTCCCGGCTCGATCTGGGCGGCGGCGCGGATTTCTCGATGGCGACAACAGCGCGCTGGGTCCGGGACAGTGATCACCCGTAGCTCGGCCCGGCGGAACATCTCCATCATCGGCGCGTCCAGTGCCCCGACGGTTACGACGGTCCGGGCCTGGCACGAGGACGCCAGCGCCTCCAGGGTGGCTAGCGGGTCGTTCGCCTTGCCCGGGCCGGCCAGAGCGGGCTCGTACACCTGCGCGAGTTCGAGGCCTTCGACTTCGGCGCACGAGTGCAGCGCCGCACGCCGCACTCGGCGGGAGCGGTCGTCGCAGGTTCCGGGCAGAGCGAGGTAGCCGACAGCGGTGCTGCGGAGACTGGCCATGAGCACGACCTTCCTAGTCGTGAAGGAGATCTCAGAACGGGTGTGGAGACCCAGTCCCCGCAAACGCGTACCTGAACGCCTGCGGGGACCGGGCAAACTGCGGCGACGTGACGCGCGGCTCGCCGTCGGCCGCGCGGTAAATGCGCACACGCACGTCGTACCAACCGGCCTGGCCGG
>JANNPJ010000150.1:0-11638 GCA_031400005.1 Kineosporiaceae bacterium
GCTCGATCGCCCGAGCCGACGACGTTGAAGTAGCGCAGCGAGGTGTGCTGCAGGCCAGAGGCGATCGCGACGTCCGCCAGCAGCCACTCGCCGATCAGCTTGCTCTGCCCGTAGGGCGACTCCGGGGCGGTCGCGGTCGTCTCGGTGACCAGGTCGACGTCCGGCGTCCCGTAGCAGGCAGCGCTGGAGGAGAACACCATCGCCGGCACCCCGGCGTCCTGCATCGCGGCGAGCAGCACCTGCATACCGGTGACGTTCTGCTCGTAGGTGTGCAGCGGCCGCTGCACGGACACCCCGGCGTACTTGAAACCGGCCAGATGGACGACGCCCCGAACCGGACCGCCGTCCTGCAGCTGGGCGGTGCTGAACGCGGCGTCCACCGTCGCCCGATCGACGATCGACCCTTCGACCAGGGTGACGTCGGGAGGGACGAACCCCCGATGCCCGCTGGATAGGTCGTCAAGGACGACAACCGACCGCCCGGAGGCGGTCAGAGCGCGAACGACGTGCGAACCGATGTAGCCGGCACCGCCGGTGACGAGCCAAGTCATGACCGGACCCTATCTACCTAGCCTGGGTGTTCGGGCGTCGGGCGACTGGGAGAAGACTGAGAATCAGCCGGGTACTGGCTGGGCTCGCCCCAGATTGTCGGGGCCGCAGTGCACACTGTGCAGATGGACACCGGATCGATCCAACGGCACCGCAACGACCCGGCGGTGGTCCGTCGGCTGCTGGAGAGCCCGGGCCGCTGGGCGGTCGTGGGCCTGTCGGCGAATCCTGAGCGAGTCGCCCACCGCATCGCCAGCTACCTGCAGCGCCTCGGCATGGAGATTGTGCCGGTACACCCCCGGGCGGACACCGTGCACGGCGCGCAGGGGTACCGCACGCTCGCCAAGGTGCCTGCTTCAAGCGAGCACCCGATCGATGTCGTCGACGTCTTCGTCCGTAGCGACCTGGCCGGCGACATCGTCGATCAGGCGATCGCGGTCGGTGCCAAGGCGGTCTGGCTGCAACTCGGTGTGATCGACGAGGCGGCAGCGGCGCGGGCGACCGCAGCCGGGTTGGACGTCGTGATGGACACCTGCCCGGCCATCGAGGCCCCGCGGCTGGGGCTGGCATGAGCCGATTCCGGTTCCGGCGAGCCCCGGATCCATCCAGGCCCGGGACCATCTATCGGAGCAAGCCGAAAGTTGGCCGAAATCGCGGGCTTTCGTCCGGTCCGCCGTATCTTGACGACACCGTCCAGCGGCCAACCAACCGCTCCGCGCCCACCCCGGCCACCGGAGTCGGCTCGGTGTACCGCGAGCACGGCGGCGATCCGGCCAGGGCGCGAAACGGTCAGATCTTCGACGACCCCGGGTACGACGACTCCCTGGGCCGCGGCCCGGCCAACGGCTTCGCCGACAGTTCCGGCCGCGGGACCGGATCGGCGGCACGTTCATCGGGCGGCACCGGCGGGCCGGGCGGGTCCGACTATCCGACGGCTCGTCGGCCTGGGCCTGGGCCTGGGTTTGGCTCTGGGTTTGGCCCTGACCCGGACGGTCCTGGCCCGCGGCCCGGCGAGACCCGGCCTGGCTGGACGTTTCCACGGTTGCGCGTCCCCCGCCTGTCGCTGATCGTGCTGCTGCTGGTCGTAGTACTGGTTGGGTATCCGGTGCTGCTCGGCATGACCGCCTGGACCAACCTGAACCAGGTTGACGCGCTGGGCCCGGCGCACAAGGCCACCGACACCGCGGACACCCCCGGCCGAACATTTCTGGTGGTGGGCAGCGATTCGCGCGAATCCCTGACCAAGGCCGAACGAAAACGCCTGGGCACCGGCAGCACTGGCGGGCAGCGGACCGACACCATCATGCTCTTGCATGTACCTTCTGGTGGCGGTCCAACCGTGCTGGTCAGCGTGCCCCGCGACTCTTTCGTCTCGATCGCCGGCCGAAGCCAGAAAAACAAGATCAACGCCGCCTATTCCTTCGGTGGTGCGCCACTGCTGGTACGCACCATGGAGCAGAACACCGGGCTGCGGATCGACGAGTACGTGGAGACCGGGCTGGGTGGCTTCGCGAACATCGTGGACGCCGTCGGCGGGGTCAGGCTCTGCCCGAAGCGGAACATGAACGACCGGGACGCCCACATCAATCTGAAAAAGGGCTGCCAGGAGATGGACGGCACGACCGCCCTCGGCTACGCCCGGGCCAGGAAGAGCGATCCGCGCGGTGACCTCGGCCGGGTCGAGCGCCAGCGGGAGACGCTCGCCGCGATCGCCAGCAAGACCCTCTCCCCCGGCACACTGCTTCAGCCGTGGCGTTCCTTCCCGGCAGCCAAGGCCGGCGGTGGCGCGCTGACCGTGGACGAAAGCACGTCACCGTTGGCCCTGGCCCGGTTTGTGCTGGCGATGCGAGCGGTATCCGGCGGCAACGGGCTCTCGCTCACCGTGCCGATCGGCAATCCGAACCTGAGCACCAGCTCCGGCTCGGCCGTGCAATGGGACCGAACGCAGGCACTGGCGCTCTTCAAGGCACTGAAGGAGAACGACACCGAGTCCATCCGCTCGATGGCCAACGCCCAGGAGAAGGCCCGCAACGGCTAACCCGAGAGCTCGCCGTCACGTCGCCACTCGCCCACCATGCCCGTAAACCGGCTACCGGGGCTGATTTTGGACGCGATCACGCGATTTTGATACCACCGCGTGCTAGATTCTGGATCGTGACCGCGGATCCGTACCCTGCGCTGGAAGCCCTGTGTGGCCCCCCGGCGACGGACCCGACTGTGACTGAGGCCGCCACCCGTGCGGTTCAGGTGCGGAATGCGCATGCTGCGGCGTTGGCTTGGGTGCGGCAGACAACAGGTGAGTACCCAGCTCAAGCCCAGCTTGCTGAACGTCTCACCGCCGAGGCCAACCTGCTGCGCGAGGATGACCGAGATCCGAGCAGTGTGCTCATTCAGACAGCCGCGGACGCCGTCGCGCAGTCGCGCGCATCCAGCGCCGCGTGAGCGGCTACGTCGTCGACCACTTCGCCTTCACCGCTGGTCTGGCCGACAGCGGCAATGAGCGGCAGCGCAGCGAACTCTCCCGCATGCTCGTAGGGGCTCTCGAAGGGGGCCCTGCCCTCGCTGTCCCCGCGTTGTGTCTTGCCGTGAGCTCCGGCGTGCGGCCAGCCATCGTCGCTCACTTCGCCGAAATCGTCGCGGGGAGCCCCGAAGGTGCCATCACCATAACCGCCTTCGAGCGAACAGCTGCCCTGGACGCCGTTCGCCGCAGCTTCCCGAAGCCCTCGTGGGCGTGCGCCCACGCAGTCGTCACGGCGCTGGCACTCGAGACACCGCTGCTCACGAGCACGGTGGGCGAGTACGCGGGCGTTCCGATCGACATTCTCGAGTTATAGCGGCGCAAAGTCTCTCGAGGCTGGTTCCTGCCCGAAGCGGGCACGATCAGCTGCTGCCTCGGACGATGCATCTTGTGTCGTCGATTGCTTCAGCGGGGGGTGAAGCCGGTGGTGGGGCCGGTTCCGGCGCGGCCGGTGGAGGGTCGCGCGCGCAGCCGTTCGCCCTTTGCCGTGGCCTCGTCGCGAAGCGTGTCGGAGAAGGCCAGCAGAGCCTTCCGCAAGCGATCAGCCTGCTCACCTTCGCCGGCCGCGAGGATGCGGACGGCCAGCAGTCCGGCATTGCGAGCGCCGCCAATCGACACGGTGGCGACCGGTACCCCGGCCGGCATCTGCACGATGGACAGCAGCGAGTCCAGCCCGTCCAAGGTCCGCAGCGGCACCGGCACGCCGATCACCGGCAACGGCGTCACGCTGGCCAGCATCCCCGGCAGGTGCGCCGCACCACCGGCCCCAGCGATGATCACTCTCAGCCCGCGCTCGTGGGCGCTCTGCCCGTAGCTGAGCATCTCCTGCGGCATCCGATGCGCCGATACGACGTCCGCCTCATACGGCACCGAGAACTCCTCGAGCACCGTCGCGGCAGCCTCCATCACCGGCCAGTCCGAGTCCGAACCCATTACTACGCCGACCACTGGCTCAGACAATGTCAAACTCCTCAATCGTTCATCGATGAGTGCTCACCGATGGCTATTCGACGGTTGGTTATTCATCGATGACGCCGCAAATGAAGTCGGCCGCATGCCGAGCACGCGACAGGCAATCGGCCAGATCGTCACCGCAGACGGTGACATGGCCTACCTTGCGCCCGGCGCGCACCTCCTTGCCGTACATGTGCACCTTCACTCCCGGGTCCCGAGCCATCACATGCAGGTAACTGCGGTACAGGTCGGGATGATCCCCGCCCAGCACGTTCACCATCACCGACCACGTGGCGCGCGAGCGCGGATCGCCTAGCGGCAGGTCCAGAACGGCCCGCAGATGCTGCTCAAACTGGCTGGTCACAGCGCCGTCCATGGTCCAATGGCCGGAGTTGTGCGGGCGCATCGCCAGCTCATTGACCAGCACCCGGGGTCCGCTGTCGGCAGAAACCTGGAACATCTCCACAGCCAGTACGCCGACCACGCCCAACTCGCCGGCAAGGGTCAAGCCGATCTCGGTGGCCCGGGCCGCCAGCTCCTGGTCCAGACCGGGTGCCGGGGAGACCACTTCCCGGCACACGCCGTCCACCTGCGTGCTCTCTACCACCGGCCAGGCCGCGGCCTGACCGGACGGGCTCCGGGCCACCAGCACTGCCAGTTCCCGGTCGAAGGCCACTCGCTCCTCCGCAAGCAGACCACCGGCACCGGCTTCGGCCAGCCAGCGACGGGCCGTCGCCTCGGCCGGCTTCGACCCGGCGGCCTCGTCCGGCTTCGACCCGGCGGCCTCGTCCGGCTTCGACCCTGCGGGCTCGTCCGGCTTCGACCCCGCGGGCTCGTCCGGGTCAGACGCCGCGAGCTCGTCCGACGTCGGCGCGGTCGGCTGCGCTGTCAGTCCCCGAAGGACCAGCACGCCCTTACCGTCGTAACCGCCGCGCGGCGTTTTCAGCACCACCTGGCCGGAGCCACCGGAGGCGGACAGCTCGGCGGCGAACGCGATCACGTCGTCCCAGTCGTGGACCTCGCGCCACCGCGGGCAGGGCACACCGAGCTCGGTGAGGCGGCGGCGCATCACCAGCTTGTCCTGGGCGTGCGCAAGCGCCTGGGGCCCAGGACGGACAGTCACGCCATCGGCGACCAGCTTCTCCAGCAACGGGCCTGGGACATGCTCGTGATCGAAGGTGAGGACGTCACACTCGGCAGCAAAGGCGGAGACGGCGACCGGGTCACGGTGATCGCCAACCGGCGAGTCCGGAACCACCTGCGCGGCGCTGACCTGCGGTGATTCTGCAAGAACCCGCAATTTGACGCCGAGTTCGATGGCTGAGGGCTGCATCATCCGGGCCAGTTGACCACCGCCGACGACACCCACCACGGGAAACCCGTTGACACCGTGGACGGGGACAGGCGGCGGGGGTGTGGGAGAAGACACGACTCGAAGCGTAACTGGGCGCGGAGATCCCGATCGGTCAAGGTCCGCCCCCCATTTGGGCTACCCGACGGTAGCTTGCAACGTGCACCACGCTGCCAGGCATGGCAGTCTGTCGCGGGTGCCTTTCCCTCCGACGCCGGCCCCTCACCCTGTGGAGCACAAAGTGACGGCATCCTCAGTCGAGCAAGGCAATCCCTCATTGTTCGCTCGGCTCCATGCCTCGATCGACGTCCTGTACCGCGAACTGGTGAAGTTCGGCGTCATTGGGGCAGTTGCCTTCGTCGTCGACTTCGGCGTCTTCAACCTGTTACGGCATGAGGTCGTCGGCAGCCTTGCCGACAAACCGCTCACGGCGAAGACGATCTCGGTACTGGTTGCAACTGTGGTGGCGTGGCTGGGTAACCGGTACTGGACCTTCCGCCGCCGCCGGCGCGCCTCTCGACGCCGGGAATTCGTCCTGTTCATGCTGATGAACATCGGCGGTCTGGGGATCGCCCTGGCCTGCCTGGGGTTCTCGCACTACGTCCTCGGCTTCACCTCGGCCCTGGCCGACAACATCGCCGGCAACATGGTCGGCCTTGCCCTTGGCACCCTGTTCCGATTCTGGGCTTACCGCCAACTGGTATTCACCTCCGTCGGCGATACCGAGGCACCTGAGGACTCGACCGATCACACGGCCGCCGAGGACGCCCTGGCTCAGGGCGCCGGCTCGATCGAGGCGATCGTCATGGACCTGCGCACGCATTCTCGACCGATCACCGCCGAGCCTCCGGTGGCGATGTCGGACGGTTCACCGCAGCGCCGCCAGGCGTAGACGAACCATCCGCAATTGGCGCACCCTGGCCTCGTAACGGGCCCCCAGCAAGATCAAGCCAAGCCCGACCGCTGCCAGCCAACCCCACAGCGGGACGGCCTCCCGCAGTTCGGTGATCCACGGCGCCAGAAGGACGACGGTCTGGCCGGCGAGCGCTCCGGCTCCGAGCAGGACCGGCGCCTGCACCCGGTGTATCGCCCCGATGACCAGGGTGGCGCCGGCCAGCGTGATCAGTCCGATCTCGCGCAGCGCCGATTCGTCGGCGGCGAACACCCCCAGATACAGGCTGGGCAGCAGGAGTACCGCCACTCCCGGCCCGTAGGCCGACCAGGACGGCGCTAGGCCACCGGGACGTTCGCCGGCCGCCAACAGGTGCTCGAATCGGAACTGGCCCTGGATCAGCAGCAGGACGGCCAGCGGCAGAGTCCATAGTTCCGCCGGCCCAACCTCCAGCCGCAGACCCGTCCAGGACGCGGACGCCGCCAGCACAACGCCACCCGACACCAGCCCTACCCGGGCCGCCTGCAACCGGTCTGAGCCGAGCCGGTCTGAGCCGAACCGGCCTGAGCCGAGCCGGTCTGAGCGCAGTAGGTCTGGGCCCCGCCGGTCCAGCAGGGCGATGACGGCGGCCAGCGCCGACAATGCAAAGACGACGACGGTTCGCAGTGTGGACCACCGATCGCCGGGGGTGGCATCGCCGACCGTGGACAACGCAGCGAACAATGTCGGCACCCCGGCCAGCAGCAGGGCAGCGAGGAACGGTGGCGAGACGGCCAATCGCCAGGCTACGGAACGCCGTCCGAACCGGGACTGGGACTGATGTGACGACGCCGACTGCGACGGCGGCTGCGGCTGCGGCTGCCCAGCCTGGGGAGTGCGGATCACCAGCGCCGCCAGCATCAGGATCAGGGCGGCCGGCCATGTCCATAGCTCGATCCCGGATGGCGGCACCAGGGAGGAGTCGGACGCCATCGAGGACACCGAGGCGGTCGTGGCCTCGAGCGTGGCGCCCGCCCGCAGGACGGCGGCGCCAACGGCGGTGAGGACACCGATCCCGGCCAGCGCGGCCCCGATAGTGGCGTGGGATGCTGCCTCCACCGTGGCGCTTGACGCGGTCCCGACCGTGGTCGTGGCGTCTGCTCGGCCACGGCGCTGCAGCAGCCACCCACCCAGCACCAGGACACCGGCCGTCATGATCAGCACCGCTGGGCGCAACTGCGGCCCACCGGCGGCGACGACAATGCTGGGGGCCAGGCCGACGGTGGCGGCTGGGGTCAGGGCCGAGAACGGGTCAGTCGTGTGATCGCGGCGGATCCGGTACCCGGCGAGCGCCAGCAGCGCGAGGGCCGGTGGCAGCGAATACGCCTCGACGAGGCTGACGTTGCCGAGCGCCAGCCGGCTCCAGGTGGAGCCGGTAAGGAGTAGCCCGGCCAGCCAGCCGACCTGTTGCCGGTTCGGGGTCGCGGCGATCGCTGCGGCACCCGCTCCCAGCACCAGGAGTACAGGCCAGCGGTCCTTCAGGCCGCTGACCAGAAAAAGACCGATCAGACCGGTGAGCAAGACACCGACTTCGGCTGCCACCCGGCGAACCGGATCCGCGCGCCCGGCCAGCACCACGGCCGCTGTGACCAACGCGGTCACCGTGGCGGCGGTGGCCCAGAGCAGCGACCAGATCGACCCGGTCTGCCAGATCGGCTCGGTCGGTCCGGTCAGCCAGGTCGATCCGGAAAGCCAGGACGGCGACGCCGAACTCGTTGCGGCCCAGACCGTTGCGGCCAGGGCACCGAGCAGAGGTGCGACGGCGAACGCACAGATCGGCGCCAGTACCGGAAGGGTGAGGGCGACCATTGGACGGATTGCGCCGGCCCCGGTCAACCCGATCAGCAGAGCCACGGCGAGCAGTGCCGGACGCGGCCAGGCTGCGCCGTCCACCGTAGGTATCGGGCCATCCGGAAGAGTCGCGAGCAGGCCGACGATCAGGGCCAGCAGTCCCGGTGCCGCCGCGGCCAGCCGATCGACCCCGGTCCAGACAGCACGTCCGGGCCTGGCCGGTGGCACCCAGCGCGGCAATCCGATCAGCGCGGCCACACTGAGACCACCGATCAGCCCGGCCCAGACGACCGGCAGCGACTCCGGTGCACCGGCGATGTCGGCGCTGGCCGCGATGGCGAAAGGTGCTGCAGCACAGGCAATTCCGGCAAACGCCGGACCGAACATCCGGGCTGCGCCGGAACCTGCCGATTCACTGAGCTTTTGAGATCCATTGGGCTCGCCAAATCCACTGGGCTCGCCAAATCCACTGGGCTCTGCCGATCCACTGGGCTCTGCCGATCCACTGAGCCCTGCCGATCCACTGGGCTCTGCCGATCCACTGAGCCCTGGCGGTCCGCCAGTACCTGCTGAGATCGGGATCCGGCGGCGGGCAAGCAAGAGTCCGAGGATCCCGAGAACGGTGAGCGGAACGGAGAGATCCCGGCAGGACCAGGCGAGGAGGACGGCGAGAGTCCCGGTCAGCATGCTTGTCATCCACCCGGCGATCGTCCAACTCTGGGGTCGACCTTCGACGGCTCGAGCCATCGGCCCTGCTGTCAGAGCCAGCGACAACATCACCGAGCACCCCGCCAGGGTGGCCACCACGGCAACCACCGGGAGGATCGGCAGCAGCGGGAGAACGATCACCGCGCCGCCGCCAGCGGCGACCGCGGTGACCTGAACAGGACGCCGCAACCAGGTCGGCCACCCAGAGATCCGGGTCGCCAGCAACGCACAGCACCCGAGAATCACCAGACCGATCAGCGTGGTCGCCCAGGTCTCCGAGGAGGCGCCAGGCTGCGGATCGAGGTCACCCAGGCGATTCCCCGGCTCAGCCGACCACGAATGGACGCCGACCAGGACCGCCCTCAACGGCAACCACCCACCCAGCGCCACCACCGGGGCGGCAGCAATAGCCGCGACGATGACGGTCCCGGCACCGAACGCAGTCCGCCGGAACGCGACACCCGGCACGCTCGGGATGGCGGCGGCAGCCAGCACGGCGAGCACCGGCAGAGCGATCAGCAGGACCAGCCCAGTCGTGCTGTTCAGCTGGAGAACTATCCCCAGGGCAAGGCTCGCCTGCACGGCGGACGTTCCGGTGAGCAATCCCGCACCCAGTGACCAGGCCCGGCGCAAGAGCAGGAACCTGTCCTTGTCGAACGCTAGCCCGGACATGGCTGGCAGCGTCCCCGAACTGCCAACCACCGACTCACCAGGTGTCGACCCAGCAACCACCGACCCTTCAGGCACCGACCCGCCAGGCACCGACCCTTCAGGCACCGACCCGCCAGGCATCGGCACCGGCACCGGCTCACCAGGCGCCCCCTTCGGAAGCAATGACTTTCCAGGCACCGGCTTGTTAGTCACCGCCCCGGTTCGGTCGACCTGCGCTCCGGCCGCAGCGAGCACGGCCGCGATAACCAGCACGAGCGCCGCCCGTCCGTGCCCGGGCAGGCCGAATCCGGCCGATCCGCCGGCACCGATCAGCGCCCCGCCTGCGATCGCCCGCAGCAGCCACCGTTCGGCCTGCCAGTTCGCCGGGAGTCGCCCTCGACCGAGGGCCAAACCGGCCACCAGCAGGAAGCCAGAAGCGAACGCCGGGACCGGCCCGAGATCGCCGTCCAATTGTGCGGCGAGGAGCAGAACGGAGAGCGGCGCCAAGATGACGGCCGACCACGAACCGGCCCGCACCCTGCTGACCAAGGCCCAGCCACCGAGCAGCAGAGCGCTGATCGCGGCCGCCGCCGCTGCATAGCCCAGGCCGTCTACTCGATCGGCGCCGTACAGGCCGAGTCGACGGATCGCCCAGCAATCTGCCAGCACCAGTACCACTCCGAGCGCTCCGACCGCTTCCGCAGTCTCCGGCAGTCGCCGCCGCAACCAGGAGGCAATCGCCAGCACACCAAGGGTGACGGCCCCGATCACCGCCGCCCGACCTGACAGCGACAGCACCCGCCAGGAGAAGACCAGGAACCCGACCGCGGCGACGGACAGCAGCAGCGCGCCGAGGCCGACGAGCAGCCCGTGCACGTCCGGACCGGTTCGGCGGACATCCGCCGGCGGCGAGACCGGCGATCGGGCAGGCATCGGGGACACCGACCTCGGCCCAGTCGGCGAAGTCGGCCCAGTCAGCCCAGTCGACCCAGTCAGCCCAGTCAGCCCAGTCTGCGACTGCGCCGGTTCACCGGACGGCACGGACCAGGACGACGGCTCGGGCATCGTGGGACCGACCAGGGTGGGCACGAGTTCGGTTGGCGAACCCTTGGCTGCCCTTGACGCCGAAGCGGTCTTTGCCCGTTCGCGCATCACCTGGATCACAGCGTCGCGTTCGGTCAGCAGCTGACCGGCGCGCACGCTGAGCTCCCAGACCTGTCCGGCTTGGCTGCCGCTGAGGTCCACCCCGCAGACCGAGCAGCGGTTACCCGCCAGCACGGCGGCACAGGACGGGCAACGGGAAGAGTCAGATAGCAACCGACGGGCAGCATCGATCACGGTCCCGCCCGGTCCCGTCGTCCCGCCCGGTCCCGTCGTCCCGGACGGTCCCGTCGTCCCGGACGTGTCCGGCGCATCTTGAGGGCCCATGTCCGCCATCCTGGCGGTCCCACGCCCCGATGAACCGAGTCGACGTACTCAGTCGGACGCCAAGTCTCGCTATCCGACTCGCCGACGGCCAGCCCTGCTAGCGCAATCCGGGAAGTTCGTCCAGCTTCACCCGGCCGAAGATCAGCAATCTGTACATTTCGTCAGATTGGTGCAGATGGCGAAATGACCATCGGGTTCGCAACTTCGTGGCCGATATGCAGGCGGGTGCTGCCGCAGGCGGATTGGTCAGTGTGGTGGATCGGACGGTTCTATCCCACCCGATCCACCACGCTCCGGCGATCACGCTGGTTTCCGTGATCACGAAGACTTCGTCGGTGATACGCCGACAAAGTCTTCGTGCTATGCAGATTCGCGGCAGGGAAGGACATAGGCCGGGCTGGCTAGTTCATGAACGGCCCATGATCGTGCCGATCACCCCGCTGGGTGAAATGGGGTGCGCGGACCGTCCGGTGTGATGCCTCATGCACGGTTCCTGCCGTGATTTTGCACGACCTGACACCAGCGCCGCGAGTGTTTGTCACCTGGGAGGAGCGCTCAGCCGCGAAGTAGTTGCCGGTCTCGACCCAGTTACCAGGTCAAGACCGGCAACCACTTCAAGGCGCCAAGATCATCCCGAGAGGGTCGCCCGCCTCACCCCAAAGCGGGCAACCGTGCATGATCGCGGCAGACAGGGGGGCGACACAGCCCGCAGGCGATGCGGCGAATCGGGCGCCCCAACCTGGTCGTGATCAGTCGA